>JAKALZ010000017.1 GCA_021813065.1 bacterium | reverse complement strand
GCTCTGGATCGATGTGAAGAGCGAGTACAGCTGGATCGCCCTTGGATCGCTGCTAGGATTCGGACTTATCGGAGCGGCGGACGATCTCCTCAAGATCAAGAAGCACAGTTCCGATGGGCTCTCCGCAATCCAGAAACTCGTGCTCCAGTTCATCGTTTCGGGCGCGGCGGCGTACGCTATCTACAGAGCGACGGGACCAACCGCGACAAAGCTCTACGTACCCTTCTTCAAGGTCCACGTCATCGACCTCGGGGTGTTTTGGCTGCCCCTCGCCATGATCTATGTCACCGCGTGGTCGAACGCTGTGAATATCACCGATGGCCTCGATGGGCTTGCCTCCGGGCTCGTGATTTTCGCGCTTCTCGCCTTCTCCGTACTGACGTACGTCACTGGCCGCGCGGATTGGTCGCAGTACCTTGGAGTGCCCTACATCAGGCAAGCCAGCGAGCTGACGGTCTTCAACTTTGCGCTGCTCGGAGCGTGCGTCGGTTTTCTGTGGTTCAATGCACATCCTGCCGAGGTGTTCATGGGCGATGCCGGCTCACTTTCGCTCGGGGGCGTGCTTGGCGTCCTCTCGCTTATGGTGAAAAAGGAAATTCTGCTTCTCGTGATCGGTGGCGTGTTCGTGATGGAACTCGGCTCCGTCATGCTCCAGGTGATGTACTTTAAGCTCACGAAGGGAAAGCGGCTCTTTAGGATGGCGCCGCTCCACCACCACTTCGAACTCCAGGGACAGAAAGAGACGAAGGTGGTCGTGCGATTTTGGATTCTGGGCGGAATATTTGCCCTTCTTGCCCTCTCAACGCTGAAGATTCAGTGAGGAAGCGTGGCGATGAACAAAAATTTAGGCGTGAAAGCGCAGCGAATCGACCATCGGAGCATTGATTGGCACCTTGGCGGCGCCGTCCTCGTCGTGTCGCTCGTGGGCCTCTTCGCGCTGTGGTCGGGATCAATCGGTTTCGCGATACGCAATGGCGGACCTTTCTCGATCATTGGAAAACAGTTCATCCTCTATGCGATCTCGATGATGTGCATGGTGGCGGCGGTGCTCTTGCCGATCAAGATGCTGCGCGCGCTGCTTCCTGTCGCGATTGTACTTGGGCTCATCGGCCTTGCGCTTCCCATCGCGACTCCGATGGGAGTCACCATCAACAACGCACGCCGATGGATCAAGCTTGGTTCTTTTACCCTTCAGCCTTCTGAGATTTGGAAGCCGGTGATGGTGCTCTATCTCGCCTCATTTTTGGACCGCAGAAAAGAGAGTGTCATTGAGTCTGGGATGACGACCATTCCTGCGCTCGTGATGGTTGCGATCGCCGCGGTGCTCATCTTCTTGCAGCAAGATTTCTCTACGTCGATTCTGGTGCTCGCGATCGCGCTCGCCATGCTCTTTCTTGCGGGAACGCCCATTGTCTTTATCGGAAGCTTGAGCCTCTTCATGCTGCTCTATGGCGCGCTCATGATCTTCTCATCGCAGTATCGCGTGCAGCGCCTCGTCGGCTACCTAATGCCGGGGCACCACGCACAGACGATCAACTATCAGATGTACAGCGCGCTGCGCGCGATTCAATCGGGCGGCCTCCTCGGCAAAGGAATTGGCCTGGGGAATCTCAAGATCAGCTCGATTCCCGAAGTGCAGTCCGATTTCATCTTCGCGGCTTTTGTTGAGGAGACAGGCTTTCTCGGAGTGGTCGTCGTTATGGCACTCTGGGCTTTCATATTGTTCAGGGCGGGCTCGAAGCTTTCCGGGGCTGACTACTTCACGAAGCTCGCGGGGTTCGGGCTTATCACGCTGTTGTCCTTGCAGGTGCTTCTCAATCTCGCGGTTGTTACGGGTGTTATGCCGACGACGGGGCTCGCGCTGCCGTTCTTCTCCTCTGGTGGATCGGCAACGCTCATGAGCGCTATATCCTGCGGAATTCTTATCAATCTTGTGCGCGATAGCGCAAGCTCCGCGCGCTACAGTAGCGCGCGTGCGGCGAAGGGAGCGGCCCATGACTGAAGTCATCGCGAAAGAGCCTGAGGCTCAAGAGAGTCTGGCTCAGAAAGCGCGGATAGAGCAGCAGAGAAAGCGTTCGCTCCTCTCAGTTTCCGACACCTACGCGGTGGATCTTGTCACCACGACCGCGCGGCGGGAAACGTCGATGCCCGGCACGAGGGTGAGCACGGCTCGCACCCAGAATCTTCGCTCTCAACCCGATCGCGGCGCATCCACACCAACAAACGCGCGCCATACAGCGACAGACGCCGACAGGTCGACGCGCGGCGCGCGACCAGCGCTTACGGGCCGGATAGCACCCGCGACCATTTCGCTCTCGCCATCCGCCGAAAAACTAAGCGAGGCAGTGAGGCCTGTCGCTCCTCCGAAACGACGCGCGGGGCTCCGCGCGCTCATCGCCCTCATGGCGCTTTGCCTGCTCGGAGCGGGTTCCGCGATTACAATACCGCGCATCACGAAAATCGAGTCGGTGCGGATCAGCGGACTCGAAACGCTCTCCGAAAACGCGATACTCTCTTCGCTCGGTGGAATCGGCGAACAGGGACTTTTTTCCGTCAAGCTGAGCGATATCGAGAGTTCGATCGCGACGAATCCGCGCGTGGCCCACGTGAAAGCGTACCGGATTCTGCCTTCGACACTTGGGATCGCTGTTCAAGAGCGATCTGCGGTCGCTTCTATCGCCGTAAACTCGGAGCAGGGCACTAAACTCGTGCTCGTTGACGGCGAGGGAATCGCGTTCGCGGCGATCGACGCGGAAGATTCGCGAAACCCTGAACTACCGGTGATCTCCGGGATAGAGTTCTCTCAATTTACGCCAGGGCAGCGAATGCCGCAGGCGCTGATGCCTCTTTTCGCGAGTCTCGACTCGGTCAAGCGAGAGGCTCCAATGCTGTTGAAGGCTTTTTCTGAAATCAGAGCGGTGAGGATCTCGGGAGATTCCATCGAGCTCTTGCTCTATCCCGTGCATATGAAGACCGCGGTGCGAATGCCGCTCAGACTCAATGCTGAATCGCTCCGCAACGCGCTCGTTGTGCTCGATATCCTTCGATCCAGAGGGCTGGGAAATCAACCCAGCGAGATCGATTTCCAATCGGGCACCGTGGTGTATCAAACGAAGGAGGCCGTCTCTGGCTGATACAAGCATAGTCGCTCTCGATATTGGAACCTCCGTCACAAAGGCGATTGTTGGGGGCTTCGGCGAGAACGGCGAATTCGAAATTACCGGCATCGGCACCGCGCCCTCGAACGGTCTGCGGCGCGGCGTCGTTCTCAATATCGAGGGCACGCTAAACAGCATTACCTCGGCCCTCGACGCCGCCGAACTCATGTCCGGCTCCGACATCCGCGCGGTGTCGCTTGCGCTCTCGGGGGCAAACATCGAGAGCTTCAACACGAATGGGCAGGTTGCGGTAACCGGTCGCGGGCGTGAAATTACGCAGGAAGATATCGATCGCGTGCATGAGGCAGCGCGCGCGGTCTCCATCTCGATGGACCGCGAAATCCTGCATGTCATTCCTCGATCCTACACTGTCGACGACCAGAAGGGCATCCGAAATCCCCTCCACATGACCGGCGTGCGGCTCGAGTGCGGCGTCCATATCATCACCGGTTCTGTCTCAACCGTGCAAAACATGTTCAAGTGCGTTACGAGAGCAGGCTACAAGGTTGAGCGGAGCTACTTGGGGATCCTCGGATGCGCGCGCACCGTCCTTACCAACGACGAGCGAGACCTCGGCTGTCTCCTCATCGATCTTGGCGGCGGGACTACCGACTTCATGATCTTCTCCGAGAGCGAACCAGTGTTTACCTCGGCGATTCCCGCAGGCGGAAGCCAAATTACAGGCGACATCTCGATCATGCTCAGCATCCCCGTGGACGCTGCGGAGCACCTGAAGCGGGATTCCGGCGCGGCGTGGACCGACGCGATCGATCCGGACGAAATGGTCATTGTGCCAGGATTTGGCGCGCGCGAACCAGTGGAGCTCGAGCGCAGAAAACTCGTTTCTATTATTCAGCCACGCGTTGAAGAGATTTTCGAGATGGTCAATGAGCGAATCGAAAAGAATGGGCTCAAGGAGCTTGTCAAGGCGGGAGTGATACTCACCGGCGGGGCGTCGCTCATTCCCCACATCGACGACTGCGCGAGATCGGTGTTCGGCGTACCTGTGCGCATCGGGTCTCCCGCCACGGTGCAGGGTCTGGATCCCGCATACCACTCACCAGCGTTCTCCGCGGCGGTGGGCATCGCGCTTCTAGAAGCGGAGCGCGCTGGATTTACAGCAGAACCAGGGCCGAGGAAGCGCCAAAAAAAGAGCAGACAGGGAAGTTTTTCTCTCGTGAAATGGATTAAAGAGAAGTTTTTCTAATGAAGGCCAAGGAGGACTCGTATGGCGATCGAACTTGTAGATGACAATGGAATCGGAAATCCCACTGTGATAAAGGTGATCGGAACGGGCGGCGGCGGGTCGAACGCTGTCAACCGCATGATCATGGCGGGTCTCAAGAATGTTCAATTTATCGCCGTGAACACCGACCTTCAGGACCTTGGCCGCTCCAAGGCGGAGATCAGGCTCGGAGTCGGCTCGAAGATCACGAAGGGCCTCGGCGCCGGCGGAAAACCTGAGGTCGGCGAAAAAGCGGCGATCGAAGACAGAGACAAGATCGAGCAAGCCCTGCGCGGCGCTGACATGGTCTTTGTCACTGCGGGACTCGGCGGCGGCACGGGCACCGGCTCGGCGCCCATCATCGCCCAGACCGCTCGCGACTTAGGCGCGCTCACGGTCGCGGTGGTCACGAAACCATTCACTTTTGAAGGCCGCGTGGTCAATAGAATCGCTGAAGAGGGTTTCTCGAAACTCAAACAGGCAGCCGATACCGTCATTGTAATTCCCAACCAGAACCTCCTCAAAGTCGTTGACAAAAAGACACCTCTCAAAGAGGCCTTCCGCATTGCGGACGAGGTGCTCAGGCAGGGAGTGCAGGGTATTTCCGACCTCATCACGCTGGCGGGCGACATCAACATTGACTTTGCCGACGTCCGCACGGTGATGGAAGGGCAAGGCGACGCGATTATGGGCATCGGCGTAGGAAACGGAGAGAATCGAGCGCAGGACGCTGCCGAGAAAGCGGTCAACAACCCGCTGCTCGACGACGCGCGCATCGAAGGCGCGAAGAATATTCTCGTCAATGTGACGTGCGGTGAAGACTTCTCGCTCAACGAGTACCAGGATGTGATTGACCTCATCACCTCCAAGGCCGCGGAAGACGCGCACATCATCGCGGGCGTCGTGACCGATGGCGCGCTCAAGGACGAAGTCCGAGTAACCGTAATCGCGACAGGATTCGGCTCCGCACGGCCGAAACCCAACGACAAAGCTCCCACGACGACCGGAACGGCGACGACCCTCGGATCAGCTCGTCCCACCGAATTTTTAAGCCCGAGCGAGTGGCCATTCCGCGAAGAGCGGTCAACCTCCGAGCGGGATAAACCCGCCGACGGCAGGGAGCGGCCTGCGCCTAAAGATTCATTCAGGCGCGTCACCTTTGACCCCGAGAACGACAACGATGAATTCGACATTCCCACCGCGCTCCGCAACAAGCGCGTGGGGTCTGAGGATTTTGGGGGCAGACGGTGACCATCCTCCTGCGGCGATATCAGGCATACCTCCTCTCGACGCGTAGACGATCCGTGCTCACCGCCGACGTCTATGTGCGCGAGATGGAAATGCTTGAGCATTTCCTCGAAAGTCAGGGGAAAACGCCGCTCGACGCGACGGGAGAGGATCTGTTGGCCTATCTCGTCGGTCGATCGCAGGCAGGCCTGCAGCGCACCACAATGGCGCGCATCGTGGCGAGCCTGCACGCTTTCTACCATTTCTGTCTCAATGAAAAGTTGCGGACAGACGATCCATCGATTCAGATTCGAACACCGCAACAAGATCGAAATCTCCCCGATGTGCTCGACCGCGATTCGGTGGAACATGTCCTCGACTCCATCGACATAAGCACTCCCAACGGTCTCAGGGACCGAGCGCTCTTTGAACTCATCTACTCCTGTGGCCTGCGAATCTCGGAGGCAGCCAATCTCACCTTCCAACAGCTTTACCTGGAAGAGCGGCTCCTCCGTGTGCTCGGCAAGCGTCGCAAAGAGCGGCTCGTGCCGTTTGGAACAGAAGCTTTCTACTGGATCACGAGATACCTCTCGGAATCTCGGCCTCTTCTCGAAAAGCACGGAAAATCTGAATACGTATTCTTGAATCAGGAGGGGAAAGGCATCTCCCGAAAGGGAATTTGGAAGCGCTTCAGCCAAATACGGGTGAAATCGGGCGTTAAGGCGAAGGTGCACACCTTCAGGCACTCTTTCGCGACGCATCTCCTCGCGGGTGGAGCCGACCTCCGCACCGTGCAAGAACTGCTTGGGCATAGCGACATCGCCACAACGCAGATTTACACGCACATCGATGAGGCGTCGCTCGGCGCGTATCACCGCGAATATTTTCCGAGGAAGTGAAAAAATGAAAGCGGCGTTGGCGGACAGGAGCGTATATTCTCGCGGAGGACACTCGAGTATGTCACATTCGAGGCGTTCAAAGGTCTGCGCGCCGCTGTTCCAGCGTGAACTGGATCGCGCGATCGACCGCCTGCCTTCGCTTGAGAACGTTGAACTCCCGCTCAAGCTCGCGATGCACCGCCTGCATTTCCTGACCTGGCAAGAGCGACTTCTTCTCCTCGAACAAATCTCACAAAAAAAAGATTTTCTCTCAATAGGGCTTGCCGAAATTGAACGCTTTTTATACCGTTCAATCCGAACTCAATCGCTCGACATAGCGAAAGTGTGGGAGTATGCCGAACGCGATGCCGAATTTCTGGCTCAGCGAGGCGTACGTTATGTAAGCGTAGGTGACCGCGAATACCCTTCGCTGCTGCGAGAAATCCACAGAGCGCCTTTTGGCCTTTTTGTACGCGGAGCGGCGAGTGTCCTCCAGAGGCCGATGGTGACGATGGTGGGGACGAGAGCGCCCACGTGGAGCGGTGTGCGAGCCGCGGAGCGCCTGGCGAAGTCAGTGTCCGATGCGGGAATCTGTGTGGTTTCCGGCCTCGCGCGCGGAATCGACGCGGCAGCTCACCGAGGCGCGCTTCAGGGCTGCGATTCTGGCACTGTCGCGGTGCTTCCTTGCGGACCCGACCGAGTGTATCCGCCCTCGAACCTTTCGCTCGCCGCTTCGATCATAGAACGCGGCGGCTGTTTAGCTACGGAATATCCTCCTGGCGTTAGCCTTGACCGATATCGTTTTCCCGAAAGGAATAGAATCCTTGCCGGAATATCGAGACTCACCGTAGTTGTGGAGGCGCCCGCGAAGTCTGGCGCGCTGATCACTTCGGATTTTGCGCTCAGCGAGGGACGCGACGTCGCGGTTGCGGCGGAGTGTGTGGGCTCTTCTCGGAACGCGGGCGCCGATGCCCTCGCTCGAGAAGGGGCATGCGCGGTCCGAGGCGCGGAAGACATGCTCGCGCTCTTGGGTGGACGGGGTGTCTGGGATTGGGGTATTGAAATCGAGCGGCGCGGCCAACCGCGAAGCAAGGAGTCCTAAATGGCAGAAACAAAAAAGAATATAACCGCGGCCTCGCGCGCCAAAGTATCGGCGGCGGCAAAACCAGCCGCGAAGGCGAGCGCAAAATCGAAGCCTGCCGCAAGACCGGCCGCGAAGGCGGCTGTCGGCACGGCAAAAGCAAAAACTCTCGTTATCGTCGAGTCTCCCGCGAAAGCCCGCACGATAGAGAAATATCTTGGCGCTCACTTCAGAGTGCTCGCGTCGAATGGTCAGGTGATCGATCTGCCCAAATCGAGAATGGCTGTCGACGTTGATCACGACTTTGAGCCCGAATACATCACGGTGCGCGGCAAGGCCGATAAACTCAGAGAGCTCACCGATGAAGCGAAGCGCTCGAACGCGGTGGTGCTCGCGGCGGACCCTGACCGCGAAGGAGAGGCTATCGCCTACCAGATCGGCCGCTACCTCAAAGAAAAGATCAAAGACGCACCGATCAGCCGCGTTACCTTCAATGAGATTACCAAACCCGCGGTTCAGGAGGCGATGTCGCACCCGCGCGAAATCAACATGAGCCTTGTCGAGGCGCAGAAAGCGCGTCGAGTCATCGACAGACTCGTCGGCTACACGCTCTCGCCGCTTCTCTGGAAGAAAGTGAAATCAGGGCTTTCAGCGGGGCGCGTGCAATCGGTGGCTCTCAAGCTCATTTGCGATCGAGAGAAGGAAGTCGAATCCTTCATTCCCGAGGAATACTGGACGATCGAAGCCCAGCTCAAGGCGCGCCAGCACGCGGTGCGCGCGGAACTCTCGCTCTTCAAGGGTGAAAAGCCCGCCATCAAGAGCGAAACCGAGGCGAAGAGCATTATCGAAGCGCTCTCTGGTGCGTCCGCGTCAGTCACGGACATTCAGTACTCTGACAGGTCGGTTAAGCCAAAACCACCCTTTACCACCTCAAAACTCCAGCAGGCCGCCGCAAATCGCCTGGGATTCACAAGCACCAAGACAATGAAAGTGGCGCAGCAGCTCTACGAGGGCGTCGATTTGGGACACCAGCGCCTCGGCCTCATCACCTACATGAGAACCGATTCGACGCGCATCTCGGACACGGCGCTCGGTGAAGCGCACGAGTGGCTCGCGAAGAATTTTCCCGCACAGACGCCCGATGCTCCGGTGCGCTACTCGGTCAGCAACGCCGCCCAGGATGCCCACGAGGCCATTCGCCCCACGAGCGTCGATATCACGCCGGACGAGGCGGCGCGCTACTTGAAGGGCGATCACCTCAAGCTGTACTCGCTCATCTGGGAGCGCTTCATAGCCTCGCAGATGAAGCCAGCGGTCATCAGGACCTTCACCGCGGATATCGCCATAGGCGAGGGACTTTTCAGAACCTCAGCCTCGAGCTTCCTCGAGGAAGGCTTCTACAAAGTGATCCGCCTCGGCGCTTCGAAAGAGGAGCGCACGAGCCATAAATTCACCTTCGAGAAAGGCGAGGCGCTCGTCGTCGACAAGATTGACGGAACGCAGCACTTTACACAGGGTCCTTCGCGCTATACCGACGCGTCGATTGTCCGTGCGCTCGAAGAGCTTGGCATCGGTAGACCATCGACGTACGCCCCCACGATCGAGACTCTTATGGAGCGCTACTACGCGCTCCGCGATAAGCGCCAGCTCGTTCCAACCCCTCTCGGCAAGATCATCAACGAAATCCTCTCGAAGAATTTCCCCGAGGTGATCAACACAAGCTTTACGGCACGGATGGAGTCGATGCTCGACAGAGTTGAAGAGCAGCGCGGCGACTGGGTCGGCGAGATGAAGAAATTCTATGTGCCGCTGCGCGACAAGGTCGAAGATGTCATGCACGAGCTTGAGGACATGCACGGCGCGCTCGACGAATCGACACAGGAGCGATGCCCGAAGTGCGGTCGCCCCCTTGTGAAGAAACTGGGCCGATTCGGGTACTTCCTCTCCTGCACGGGCTTCCCCGAGTGTACTTTTACTAAATCGGTGCCGCTGGCGAAGTGCCCGAAGTGCGGCGGCGACATTGTCCCGCGCGTCTCGACGAAGGGGAAGCGCAAGAAATTCTACGGCTGTTCGAACTATCCCGAGTGTGACTTCATGACCCTCTACAAACCGACGAACGCGACCTGTCCGAAGTGCGGCTGGTTCCTCGTTGAGAAGTACGACAAGAAGACGGGCTCGCACAAAGTGTGCATCAACCCGGACTGTGACTATCTGCACTCGACCGATAAAGACGAAAGCCCGGGAGGAAATTGAACCATGGATGCGCGGATCGACGAATATCTGGATTATCTCGGCGCGGTGCGGGGACTCTCTCCCCGGACGGTCGAGGTGTACCGGCGGGATCTCGCGCAGTACGAACTCTTCCTTGAAGGCAAGGATATCGACGCGGCGGACGCCAGCGACATCCAGACCTTCGCTGGCACACTCGTGATGGAGAAGCACGCGTCGTCATCGGTAAATCGCGCGCTCTCCGCCGTGCGCGGGTTTTATCGCTACCGCGTGCGCTTCCACGCGAGCGCGGCCAATCCCGGGCGTGAAGTTGAGAATATTCCGATGGGCAGGCCTCTGCCCGCATTCCTCTTTGAGGATGAGACAAAGGCCTTCCTCGATGCTATCGATGGAGATGGTTTCAGGGATGTCCGCGACAGGGCGCTCTTCGAGACGATGTACTCGACGGGAAGCCGTGTCGCTGAACTGTGCGGAGCGCGGATCTCACGCCTCAATCTCAGTGGCGCCATGATCCGCGTTAAAGGGAAGGGGTCGAAAGAGCGGATGGTTTTCCTCTGCGACTCCGCGGTGGGCGCGATCCAGCGCTATCTGCCATACCGCGTCGCGCTCATGCGGCGCCTCGGTGTGGAAGACCATGGGAATCTCTTTGTGAACGCGAAGGGGCATCCCCTCAGCACGCGCGGCGCTGAGAAAATTCTGGAGCGGCGTCGCCTCGAGGCAGGCCTTAAGAAACATCTTACGCCGCACACATTCAGGCACAGCTTCGCGACGCACCTCGTCGCGGCGGGCGCGGACATGCGCGTGGTGCAGGAGATGCTCGGGCACGCGAGCATCTCGACGACGCAAGTGTACGCGCACGTGGACATGGAGCGGCTGCGCCGCGTCTACGAGCAAGCGCACCCGCACGGCTCGAAAGGAAAGGAAAAATGAGCGAGACAACGATGCAAATGCACGCGACGACCATTCTCGCCGTGAAGAAAGATGGCCACGTCGCCATGGCGGGCGATGGGCAGGTCACGATGAACAACACGGTGCTGAAGAGCAATGCGCGGAAGATACGCACGATTTATGGCGGCAAGGTGCTCTGCGGATTCGCGGGGGCGACCGCTGACGCGTTTACGCTATTCGAGCACTTTGAGGCGAAGGTCCAAGAGTATGGCGGCGATCTGACGAGAGCCTCGGTTGAACTCGCCAAGGATTGGCGAACCGATCGCGTCCTGCGCAAGCTCGAGGCGATGCTCCTTGTCGCGGATCAGAACAAGATGTTCCTCCTCTCGGGGACGGGCGATGTGGTCGAACCCAGTGAGGACGCGATCGCGATTGGTTCGGGAGGCAGCTATGCCTATGCGGCGGCGATCGCCTACCTCGATGCCTCGAGGCGCGTAGAAGAAGTCGCGAAAGCGCAAGGTATCGAGGTTATGCAGAGTCTTCCAGGGTACCTCACCGCGAAGGAAATCGCGAGCAAGAGCCTCGGGATAGCCTCGACTATCTGCATCTTCACCAACGACCGCATTATTGTGGAGGAAATATGACATTCGATCGTGACGCGCTCACTCCTCACAAGATCGTTGAAGAGCTTGACCGCTACATTATTGGGCAGCATAAAGCAAAAAGGGCGGTTGCCATCGCGCTCAGGAACAGAGTGCGTAGGCAACGCCTGCCCGAAGACGTCCGCGATGAAATCGCGCCGAAGAATATCCTCATGATTGGACCAACCGGCGTTGGAAAAACCGAGATCGCGAGGCGCTTGGCCAAACTCTGCGGCGCGCCCTTTATCAAAGTCGAGGCGACCAAGTACACCGAAGTCGGCTACGTCGGCCGCGATGTTGAATCCATGGTGCGCGACCTCATGGCTTCAGCCATATCGATGGTCAAGGAAGAGATGGAAACGGCCGTCGCCGAAGATGCCAAGCGCCGCGCTGAAGACCGGCTCCTCGACCTCCTCCTTCCCGGCATTACGAATTCAGACGAACCTGTAGGCCAATCCCAAGCGACCGTCATTGCCCCTAGCTCAGGCAACGAGACAAAAGAAAAATTCCGCACGCTTCTCAGGGAAGGCAAACTCGATTCCCGGGAGATCGAGATCTCGGTGCCAGCCCAGGGGCCTCAACTCGAACTCTTCGGGGGCAGTCAGTTTGAGGAAATGAATATCGCCCTGGGCGGGCTGCAAAACATCTTCGGCGGAAAAAAGAAGAAGCGGTCTGTATCCGTGGCTGAAGCGCGTCCCTTGCTCGAGGCTGAAGAGCGAGAGCGTCTCGTGGACCAGGAAAAGATCACGAAGGAAGCCCGGGCAAGAGCTCAAGAGTCCGGCATCATCTTTATCGATGAAATGGACAAGATCGCGAATCGCGAGAGCAAGGGCTCCTCTGGCATCGATGTATCGCGCGAAGGTGTGCAGAGAGACCTCCTGCCCATTGTCGAAGGTACGACTGTCAATACGAAGTGGGGACCGATCGACACCACGCACATTCTTTTTGTCGGCGCTGGCGCATTCAATGTCTCGAAACCCCAAGATCTCATCCCTGAGCTCCAGGGCCGCTTTCCGATCCGTGTTGAGCTCGAAGCGCTCAGTGGCGAAGACTTCGTGCGCATCCTCACCGAGCCGAAGAACGCCCTTGTCACGCAGTACATTCAGCTTTTAAGCACCGAAGAAGTCGTTTTGGAATTTTCTTCAGACGCGATTGATCGCATCGCCGAAATCGCCGCGGCGGCAAACAAGCAGAGCGAGAACATTGGCGCGCGTCGCCTTCAAACGGTCATGGAGAGATTGCTCGAGGATATCTCCTTCGACGCGGACTCCCTTTCAGGAACGAAGGCGATGATCGATCGGGCATACGTCGACGAGCGATTCAAAGACTATGTCCAGCAGCAGGATCTGAGCAAATATATTCTCTAGGCAGCTAGAAAAGGACGGCCGAGCATGCAGTATACAGCGTATGCGGAAAATCGATTGTGGGAACTCTATCACAGCACAGCAGATATCCATATCCGCGATGAGCTCGTCGTGCGGTATGCTCCGCTCGTAAAGTATGTCGCGGGCAAGGTGTCAGTCACGCTCCCCTCGATGGTGGAGTACCGGGATCTCGTAGGGTACGGCAACTTTGGGCTGCTCGATGCTATCGAAAAATTCGACCCCATGAAACATGTCAAATTCAAAACCTACGCGGTGACGCGCATCCGGGGCGCGATCTACGATCACCTGCGCGAACTTGATTGGGTGCCACGCTCAATACGGCGAAAAACCAAACAGATTGAGCGCGCGATTGCCAAGCTCGAGAGTCAGCTCGGCCGGCCCGCCACCGACGAAGAGATTGCCCTCGAGATGGGTATCGACCGTAAAGAACTTCTCAAGATCATGGCGAAAGTGTCTACGTCATCGATTCTGTCGCTTCAAGAGATCTGGCCGATCAACCCCGACACCGAAGGCGGCACGATCGGCGATACGATCGAATCGCTCCACACCGACAACCCCGACGTCGTTCTCGAGAGAGAAGAGGTTCGGCGCGTTATCCTCGAGTCGCTCCAGGAGCTTCCCGACAAAGAAAAGAAGGTTCTTGTGCTGTATTACTACGAGAATCTTACTCTGCGCGAGATTGGCAAG
>JAKALZ010000291.1 GCA_021813065.1 bacterium | reverse complement strand
AGTCGAAAAGTACTTAAGCTACACCCGCCACTCTTCCATACCTGACTTCCTCATGATGAACAAGAAGCTCTTCGACAATCTCCCGAAGAATATTCAGACCATGATCGAAGAAACCGCGAAAGCCGCGATGGAGAAGCACAACAAGCTCTGGGGCGACATGATCGATCAGACGGTTGTTGATCTGAAGGCGAAAGGCATGATTTTCAACGAAGTGACGGACATAACGCAGTTCCAGAAAGCGGTCGGTGGTGTGTGGAAGGAATTCGAGCCAATGGTCGGAAAAGACCTCATCGACGCGATCGTAGCAGCGAAATAATCGAGGATTATCGACCGAATTTTTACCTTCACGAATGTGCGGGCGGCGGCTCTTGGGCCGCCGTTCGCTATATTGGCCCAGCAGATATCCACTCGAGAGGGAGGCCCACATGCGCCACGGTATCACAAAGATCGTCGATCGAATGGAGCGCGCGCTCACCGCGGTCTCCGCCGCGCTTATGGCGATTTTGTCTATTATTGTGTGCTGGCAGGTTTTTGCCCGCTACGTACTTCAAAAGAGTCCCATTTGGGTCGAGGAATTCTCGGTAACCGCGATCATGTGGGTAGGTCTTCTCGGCGCCGCGTCGGCAGTGTGGACAGGCGATCACATGCGACTGAAATTCGTGACGAATCTGCTTCCCAGGAAATTCGGGATTGTTCTTGAGATTTTCATCGACGCGGCGATTGGCTGTTTCGCGGCGTTTCTATTCAAGCAAGGTCTCGTGCTGACCGAGGCCATGTGGACGAGCCAGATGTCCACAATCCCTTTGCCAATCGGACTCACCTATCTCGTACTTCCAATCTCGGCGGGTTTCATGATTCTTTTCGCCTTCTTCAGAATAATTGATAAGATACTCAGCTCAGCCAAGAGCTCTGGCGAGGTACAAGGAGACGACCATGCATACTGAAATCATTCTCCTTGGATCGTTTGCCCTGTTGATTTTAGTGGGAATTCCGATATCGTTCAGCCTTGGCATCTCCGCGCTTCTCGCCGCGCTGTCAGCGGGAATGGGGCCGGCCATCATCGCGCAGCGCGTCGCCGCGAGCATGCAGGCTTTCCCTCTGCTCGCGATTCCACTCTTTATTCTCGCGGGATCGATTATGGCGCGAGGAGGCGTCGCGAAGCGCCTCGTCGATTTCGCGTACGTGCTCGTGGGACCGCTGCCCGGCGGACTCGCGATCGTGAACTGCATTGAATCGATGTTCTTCGGCGGCGTTTCGGGCTCCGCGGTGGCCGATGTCTCCTCAACGGGCTGCATCATGATCCCGATGATGGTTGAAAAAGGGTACGACAAGGACTTTTCGGTGGCGGTGACCATCGCCTCGGCGAGTCAGGGAATCATCATTCCGCCGTCGCATAATATGGTGATCTACGCGATGGTCGCGGGCGGTGTGTCGGTGGGAAAACTTTTTCTCGCGGGCTACATCCCTGGGATTATGCTTGGTCTCGCGCTTTCGGTGGCGTGCTTTATCATCGCGCTGAAGCGCAAGTATCCTTGCGAGCGGCGCCCGCCGCTGCGCCAGAGCCTCAAGATCGCGCTCGATGGAGTAGTAGCGCTTGTCGCGGCGCTCATTATCGTCGTCGGCATCGCCGCGGGCATTTTTACCGCCACCGAAGCTTCCGCGGTATCGGTGATGTACGCGGTTATCCTCGGTTTTGTGGTGTACCGCGAACTCTCATGGAAAGACTTGATCCCAATACTGATGGAATCGGTGAAAACTACCGCGATTGTGCTCTTCCTCATAGGCTGCGCCTCCGCGTTCGGGTGGATGATGACCTACCTCCAGATTCCTACTGCGGTGATGAAGTTCTTCCTCGGGCTGACGAACAACAAGTACTTGATTCTGCTGCTCGTGAACGTGCTGCTTCTATTGCTGGGCATGGTGATGGACGTCGCCCCCCTCATCGTCATTGTGACACCGGTTCTGCTACCTGTGGTGAAGGCGATGGGAATGAGCGATATCACGTTCGGAATACTCCTCATGCTGAATTTGGGAATTGGATTGACCACGCCGCCAGTGGGCGCGAGTCTCTTTGTGGGCTGCATGGTTGGCAAGACCTCGATCGAGAAGGTCAGCAAGGCGATGCTCCCATTGTGGCCGGCGATGCTGTTCGTGCTTCTGCTTATCACGTATGTTCCTTGGTTCACAGAGGTGCTTCCAAATATGTTCATGAAATGAACAGATAAAAGGGCATTTTCGGACAGAGAGCTGAGCCAATTTCAAAAGTCTGTTACTTCTGAAATTGGCTTTGCATTTGCTCCGTTTTCGTTGAAATCGTGCGCAAATGCCGCACTACAAAGTTATTCTTTCAAAACTCGTCCGACTTTTGAAAGAATCTCAGCTTTCTGCTACTCTTTTACCCATGCTCAAGAATGAACTGATTGTGGTGCACGGCGGCGATATTGCCTCAATGACACGCGAGGCGCTTGCCGCCGCTCGCGTCGAGACGCTGATACCCCCTGGCGCGCACATCGCGCTCAAACCCAATCTCGTTGTGGCCAAGCCCGCTTCATCGGGGGCGACCACCCATCCGGAAATCGCGCGTGCGGTCATTGTGTACTTACGCGAATTTGGATTCGAACGTATTTCGATCATGGAAGGATCGTGGGTGGGCGACAGCACTTCGCGCGCGTTCGTCGCGGCGGGGTATAAGGAACTTGCCGCCAGCCAGGGGGTACCTCTCATCGATCTTCAGCGGGATTCATGGAAGCGCTACGACGCGGGCGGCGGCTTGAAAATCGCCGTATGCGACCAGGCGATGGCCGCTGACTTTATCATCAATCTGCCCGTGGTGAAGGGGCACTGCCAAACCACCGTGACCTGTGCGCTCAAGAATCTCAAGGGCCTCATGCCGGATTCCGAAAAGAGCCGCTTCCACGAACTAGGACTGCACGAGCCCATAGCTCGGCTCAACACTCTCGTGAAGCCGGGATTTATACTCGCGGACGCCATCTGCGGCGACCTGGACTTCGAGGAGGGAGGCAACCC
>JAKALZ010000016.1 GCA_021813065.1 bacterium | reverse complement strand
GGAACCAGCCGACTCAAGCGCGTAGATGTTCTGGTCGACGAGTTTCGTCTTGGCTTCTTCCAGTGCGCTATCGCCAAAATAGGCGCGCGGATCCTTGGCGATCTGCTGAAATTCGCTCAGCACCGTCTTCCTCAAGTTTTCGACACGCTGCAGCACGGGTTCCTCCGCAGCGGGCGACTGCACGAGCATGTAGGTCGAAAAGATGTAATTCCCCCCATCGCGCGAAGTCGGATAGGTGAAATCGATGTAACTCGCATCATACAGGCCGAACACCTTGCGCATAATGGTCGACTTGAAAGGTCCCGAAGGCGAAGAAAGCAAGAATAGCAGCACATCCGAAACGTAGGTGTCGAACGTCTGCCGCGTGACATCCGGGCCTCGCCAGCGGTACTGAACCTGCGCGATTCCTCTGTAGAACTGATCTTCAGAAGTAACGAGCCTGATGCCCTGGGGCACCGGGCCCTGCGGCGGTTCGCCGAGCACTGGCTGTGGCGCCGAAGCCCAACTTCCAAAGGCAGTTTTCACTAGCGCTTCCGCCTGGTCGATATTCGTGTCGCCTCCTATCAGGATGGCCATGTTGCTGGGAACATAGTAGGTCTTCTGGATATCCCTGAGGTCCGCCACGGTGGCGGTGGCGATAGTGGATTCGGGGCCATCGATGTTCTTGCGCCACGGATACTGATCGAACATCCGCGACTCGAGCGCGTTCGAAGCGATCTGCGAAGGATCGCTGTGGTAGCCACGAATCTCATTGAGGACAACTTGCTTTTCGTTTTCGAGCACCTTCGCGTCGAGCGTGGGATTCATCACTGCGTGCGCCCAGAAGTCGATCGCGTCGGCGAGCTTATCGGCGGGCACCGTGATGTAGTAGTTGATGTACTCCTTGCCGGTGGCGCCATTCCAGCTCGTGGTACCCATACGATTCAACGCTGCGGTAAAGGCGTCTTTCGTAGGGTATTTGTCGTTGCCGTTGAACATCATGTGCTCGTAGAGATGAAAAAGCCCGGCGGTCTTTGGAGTCTGCGCGAGCGCCCCGCCCCGGAACGCGACACAGACGGTCACGAGCGGTACGGCATGGTTCTCGACCACGAAAACCTCAAGGCCGTTGGCCAGCGTAGCTGTCTGGACCGGCAAGGCGCTTGCCAGCCCACCCCGCGGATCCGTCGCGACTATCGGCGGATTCGCCTGCGCTATCACTAAGGTTGGCAGAACAAGCGCAATCAATATCGCGATCAACAATCTTCGTAGCACTAGAGTATTTTTCATAAAGCTATGTTTCCCCCTTGTTCCGCGTGCGCGTCGTGCGCATCGATATCGAGCGCGTCCCATGGATACACGATCCAGACATCGCCGAGCTCCTCACCAACGAAAACATGGGAGACACCCTGAGGAAACGCGCCTCGCTTCTCTTTTTGTTTGTTGTGGAGCACGGCGACAGCGAGCGCGGCGGGACGGTAGGTGAGGAGTTCCGTGGTGCAGTACTCAAGCGTCACGCGCGAATCGTCAACCTCGTCGACGAGGAGGATGCGCTTGCCAGAAAGCTGTTTCTCCGCCTCTTCGATCCACTGCACCTTGCGCGGGTAGTCCATGGGCCTGTCGTCGATATCGTAGTAGGCGATACCGACCGCAAGAATCGGTTTTTTCAAATACGTCCTGAGAATTCTGGCGGGTATGAATCCACCGGATCCAATCGCGACGATGACATCCGGTTCAAATCCGCTTTTTTTTACGTTCCCTGCGATGGATTGCGCGAGTCTGTGAATCATTTGATAGCTGTAGTATCGCTTTTCCATATACCGATTTTAAGACATGTCACTGTTCGGGGCAATATTGCCGCGTGTAGGGATTGACATATTATTATGATAATGATTATCATTCTCATTAAGCTAGCTTGAGACCATATTTCTTCGCACGCCAATGTCTGTTCCTGAATGAGGCCTGTCACATGAATGAGATCGAAAGATTCGAAGCGTATCTCCGCGCCAAGCATCAGAAGATGACACAGCCGCGAAGGATCATTCTCGAGGCCTTTCTGAGCACCGAAGGCCACCTCACCGCGGAGGCCATTCTCCTGGAGGCGAAAAAAATCGATCCAGGGATCGGCCAGGCGACGGTCTTCAGGACTATCAGGCTCATCGAAAACGCGGGCCTCGCGCGCGAGGCGCTCCAGGCGGATGGGGCTCGAACCTTCGAGCACCTCGCGGACCATCCGCACCACGATCATCTTCGCTGCGTCGAGTGCGGAAAAGTGATCGAATTCCTGAACCCCTCGATCGAGCGCGAGCAGAAGAAGATTTTCACTCAGTACAGCTTTGAGCCTCGCGGCCACACGATGGAGCTTTTGGGGCTCTGCCCCGAGTGTCAGGCGAAGAAGCGGGGAGAATACTGAAATGCGGCTGGCTGAATTGATGCCTGGCGCCCAATTCAGAGTCGTGCGCGTCATTTCTGGCGGGGAGATCGGCAAACGCCTCGTCGATCTTGGCTTCATCTCTGGCGCGGAGGGCAAAGTGGTACGCGCGACCCTATTCCGAGGGCCCATCCAGATTCGGTTAGGCGATTACGATCTCATCATGCGTCGGCACGAGGCCCGGCTGGTCGACATAGAACCTGTCGGCGAGTTGGACCAGCCCTTTTTCCAGCCAGAAGAACATCGCGGGCGCTGGCACGCGCACGGCCGGCATTGACGCCGATCCACAATAATTTAGGAGCACCGCATGCACACGACGAGAGCCCGTACCATCGCGCTCGCTGGCAATCCAAACGCCGGCAAGACGAGCATTTTCAACGCGCTGACGGGCTCGCACCATAAAGTCGGCAATTATCCTGGCGTCACCGTCGAAAAGCGCGAGGGTTTCGCTGAATTTCGGGGCGAAGAGATTCGCGTTGTCGATCTTCCCGGAACCTACAGTCTCACCGCGTACTCGCTCGACGAAGTGGTCGCCCGCGACTTTGTCCTCAATGAAAAACCCGATCTCATCGTCGATATTCTCGACTCGACCAATCTCGAGCGGAACCTCTTCCTCTTGCTCCAGCTGATCGAGCTGGGGCTGCCGGTAGTCGCGGCGCTCAACATGACGGATGAAGCCGCCGAAAAGGGTATCGCGATCGATCACGCCATACTCTCGAAAACGCTCGGTCTGCCCATGGTGCCGACGGTCGGCTCGCGGGGCGAGGGTGTCGAAGAGCTCCTCGAAGCCGCGACACTCGCCATGGAGCGGCGCTCGCTCCCTCGAATGCCCAGCTATGGCGACGACATTGAAGCGCATATCGCGAAGATCACCGGACTATTAGCGAGCGACGCCGCGTTTTCGTCGAAATACTCGCCCCGCTGGATCGCGATCAAGCTCATCGAGAAGGATCTCGACGCGCAGCGGCGTGTCGAAGGCCACCCGCGCGCGGCCGATATCGCCGCAGCCCAGGAAGCCGCCTGGCACTGGATTAAGCTGCACTATGGAAAGGACGCTGAGATCATTCTCTCAGAGCAGCGCTACGGCTATATCCACGGCGCGGTCGCCGAGGCAGTCCACCGCAAGAAGCTGAGAGGAATATCGCTGACCGAACAGATCGATCGCTTTGTGATGCACCCGCTCGTCGGTCTCCCCATCTTCTTTCTCGTGATATGGGGAATCTTCAAGTTTACCTTCGCGATAGGAAACTATCCGGTCGTCTGGCTCGAACTGCTCTTCGGCCACCTCGAAGGCGCCGTGCAGCACTCCGGGCTCCCGGCCATAGTCCAGAACCTCCTCATCAACGGAATAATCCACGGCGTCGGCGGCGTGCTCTCCTTCGTGCCCCTCATCGTCATTCTCTTTTTCTGCATCTCGATCCTCGAGGACACCGGCTACATCGCGCGCGCCGCCTTTCTGACCGACCACTTTCTGCACGCGATCGGACTCCACGGGCAATCCTTCATGCCGCTCATGCTCGGGTTCGGCTGCTCGGTGCCCGCCATCATGGCGACCCGCACGCTCAAGAGCCCCAAAGAGCGCATCGCGACGATCATGGCGATACCCTTCATCTCGTGCGGCGGGAAGCTCCCGATCTACGTGCTGCTCGCAGGCACCTTCTTCCCGAAGAACGCCTCGACGGTGGTCATGCTCATGTACGCGGCGGGGGTGGTGCTCAGCATTCTGTCGACGTATTTTTTAAGGCGCACCGTGCTTCGCGGCCAGTCGATGCCCTTCGTGATGGAGCTGCCGCCCTACCGCATGCCGACTTTCAAGGGCGTGCTCTGGCATGTGTGGGAAAAGACGTGGAGCTACGCGCGCAAGGCGGGAACGATCATCCTTGCGGTGTCGGTGCTGATGTGGGTTATCACAACCTTCCCGAAGGCGAAGGGCATCGATGCGTATGAGGCCCAGACTCGCGCATCGATCGCAATGGCGCAGTCCGGTACGCAATCGGCTGCGCAGCCGGGGTCTGACCCCGCCCAGGTCGAAATTCAAGTGGAGGCGCTCGTGCGGCAGTACCAGCTCGAGCACAGCATCGCGGGAAGCATCGGAAAATTCATAGAGCCGGTGCTGGCGCCGATTGGATTCAACTGGAAAATCGGAGTGGCGCTCCTGCCGGGATTGAGCGCGAAAGAGCTTGTCGTCTCGACACTAGGAGTGCTCTACGGCGCCCCAGTCAGCGCGGACGACAGCAGCCCGTCCTTGCGGCAATCGCTGCGCGACGCACCCGACTGGTCGCCGCGCATCGCGCTCGCGCTGATGATCTTCATCATGGTGATGCCACCTTGTTTCGCCTCTCTGGCGATGATCCGCGCCGAGGCTGGCGACACATGGCTCATTTTCCAAGTGCTGTACTCGCTAACGCTCGCGTGGATCATCACGTTTCTGGCCTCGACGCTCGCGCGGGCGCTCGGAATGTGAGGGCTGCGGGCGTAGGCGGCTCGTGTGCCCGCCCGACGTGCGCGCCGTATGTGAATGCGCGGCGACCCCATCATTACGCGCGGGCCGCGTGGCCCGCGCGCAACAATTACAGTTTGAACGTGATTCCCGCGCCTACCGTGAGCCCGCCGTAATCATCGAAGGGCCACCCGAGCGAGAGCCAGTAATCCAGGCCCACATCGACGAAGAGCCGCGTGTTCCTGTTGATCAGGTATCCCACTCGTCCGCCGGCCTGGAAACCAAGGTGCGACAGGTAGTCATTTTCGTAGCCAAAAATCGATTCGACCAGATGCGCGTAGGTCAGCCCGACACCCGCGTAGGGCGAGATGTTGAGCCTGCCCATGGGCATCATGAACTCGGCACCAAAAATCATGTTGACCGGTATCACTGTCACACTCAAGAAATTGAATGCCAGACTGAGTGGCATCTGAATTCCGATAAACGGTCGCAGCGGGTAGTACCCTCTCGTCGCGGTCATGCGCAATCCAGGCAGGCTTTCGCCGCCGCTTGTGTGGAAATACAGATCCAAATCGACGCCGCGCCGCGCGATCTCCTTGAGCTGGGTGTTCGGGTCTAGGGTTCCGCTCGTATACAGAACCTTTCCCGTCGATATCTGCTGGCTCACGTCGGTGATCATGATGAGGCCGACTTCCCTGCTGTCCTCGATGCCGCCCACATTCTGCTTCTGAATGATGGCGTATTCATCGCCCTTCTTGAGGCCCATGTTGGTGCCAAGCTGGATTCTGACCGTTGAGCCCTTGGACTCAAGGATGCGCGTGCTGATCTGAAATTCTTCTATGGTCCGGATTCTGTACTCGAGTTCGGAAGGAATCGAATTGATCGCGGACATCACCGCGTTGTTCTGGTTAGTCTTGTCGCTGCCGGAAGTGTCGATCGATTCGACCGAGAGCACTCTCGCGTCGTGCGCCACATCGATGAAGGTGAAGCCTGTCGTGATGTTGCATTTCCAGGTGCTCTCCTTGGTGTCGTAGTACACCGCGTAGTTCGTGACGACTGGCACCACCACGATGAAGGCTCCCGTCATGCGCTCGAATTCGGCTTTCGTGAGAAAGGCTTCGCCAAATTGATATTTCTCTGGAAGCACGAAATTCGCCTGTTTCGCCTGGCGCAGCGCATCGATAAACTGCTGGACTCCTCCCGCCGAGAGCCGTTGGGCCGCGCCAAATACATTGAAGCGTCCAATTTTCGAGAAGACCTCTTGGATTTTAAGATCGATCGTGCCGAGCGCTTGAGATGGTATGAACCATCCGTAATATCCCAGGGCGAATACCGCGATATCCTGACGCGCGCTGACGACAGGCTGCGCCGAAACGCCCCACACAGCTCCCAAGAGCACCACAAGAATCAGAATAGCGACTGGTTTGCGTGTCATTATAAGATACCTCCCTCCTCGGAAAAACTTTTTGCCGCTGAATAACAGTTAATTATAGGAGGGATTCCATAAAAAAATCAAATTATTTCGAATTGTTTAAGATAAAAAAAGACGCGATGCGCAATCGCGTTATGCAATTGGCATCGCGCTGTGTACTGCGTCACGTCTATGCGCGGATACTTCTGAGCGCGTTCGCCCAGCGCACGAGCTGATCGATCATGGTTTTCAGAGTGTCAGCCTGCACTGGAAGCGGCTTGAATACGCTCATATTCTCAAAATCGTTGAAGAGCGAGAGGTGCACCGCGGTCCTCACATCGGCCATCTGCAGTTCCCCCGCGACAAGGCGGAGACTCTCCACCGCCCTCGCGCCGCCGATCGAACCGTAGCTCACAAAGCCGACCGCTTTGTTGTTCCATTCCGCGTAGAGATAGTCGAGCGCGTTCTTGAGCGCGGCCGAGGTCCCGTGGTTATACTCAGGGGTTACGATAACGAAGCCATCGAATTGCGCGATTTTTTCAGCCCACCGTTTCGTATGGTCTTTGGTATACTGATGAAGCGAGGCAGGAATTGGCTCATCCAGCAGAGGCAAATCATACTCCGCGATATCCACGAGCTCAAATTCGGCGTCACCGCGCTTCTTGGTTTGATCCAGCACCCATCGGGCTACCGATTCATTATTGCGCCCGGGGCGCGTGCTTCCCGTAAGAATGGCAATTTTTACCATGATGATCTCCTTGAACTTATCTATACTGAAAAGATACCGATTTATATATAATATCGTCTATATAATAGAATCACAGTCGACATAGGTAAAAACTCAAAATTTAAGTTGCGCCGCCAGTGAAAGAGGCGTATCATTATTGTGCTCTAATCACCATCAAATAAGGAGGCACTATGAAAAGGTTTCTAGTCATACTCTTTGCGCTGCTCGCGATGACGATGTCGCTGGCCGCTCAGAGCAAGACGGTCGATCTCACCTTTATCGAGACGTCCGATATCCATGGCGCGATCTACCCTTACAACTTCATCACCGCGAAGCCCGCGCCCACCTCGCTCGCCCAGGTGGCAAGCCTTGTTAAAGAGGAGCGCTCGGTTCCTGGCGCTAACGTGGTGCTCATGGATAACGGCGACTCGCTCCAGGGACAGCCGACAGTGTACTACTACAACTTCGAGAAGACTGACGTGCCGCACATCTGGGCGCAAGCTGTCAATTTCCTCGGCTACGACGCTGTTGGCGTCGGCAACCATGACATCGAGGCCGGCCACGCCGTGTATGACAAGCTGTACAAGGAAATCCAGGCGCCAGTGCTCTCCGCCAACGTCGTCAAGGCCGATGGCACGCCCTACTTCAAACCCTATACTGTCATCGACAAGGAGGGCGTCAAGATCGCCATCCTCGGCATGATCACTCCGAAAGTCCCCGACTGGCTTCCCCCGCAGTTCTGGACCGGCATGCAGTTCGAGGACATGATCCAGACCGCGAAGAAATGGGTCCCGATCATCCAAGCGCAGGAACACCCCGATGTGCTCATTGGCCTCTTCCACTCAGGTGTTGACTACACCTACGGCAATGTCACGAAAGACACACCGAACAATGAGAACGCTTCCCAGCTTGTCGCCGAGCAGGTACCTGGATTTGATCTCGTCTTCGTCGGCCACGATCACTCAGGCTGGTCCGGCCAGGGCTGGGATCCGGTCAACAAGAAGAAAATTGACGTGAAGGGTCCGAACGGCAACACCGTTGGCATCTATGGTCCATTCGCCAGCGCGGGCAATGTCGCGGTGGTCAAGATGAACCTCACCATGAACGACCAGACCGGCAAATGGGACAAGAGCGTCCGCGGCGGCCTCGTCGATATGAAGGGCTACCAGCCCGATCCCGACTTCATGGCAAAATTCCAGCCCATGTTCGACGAGATCAAGGCATGGGTCGATCGGCCGATCGGCAAGATGGACGGCGTCATCACAACCCGCGATTCGATGTTCGGCGACTCCGCCTTTGTCGACCTCATCCACAGAATCCAGCTCGACCTCTCGAACGATCCTACCCTCGGGTTGAAGCCGGCCGACATCTCCTTCGCCGCGCCGCTCTCCGCTGACTCGAAGATCCCGTCGAGCCCCGATGGCACCCTCTACGTGCGCGACATGTTCAACCTCTACGTGTACGAGAACTTCCTCTACACGATGACGCTCACCGGCCAGCAGGTGAAGGATTTCCTCGAGTACTCCTACAAGTACTGGTTCGACACCATGCCGAACGATGGCAACCACATCATCAACTTCCAGAAGGACAAAGACGGCAAGCTCGTGTTCGACAACCGCACCAACATGCCGCTCACCGCCACCCGCTACTACAACTACGACTCCGCGGCGGGCATCAACTATGTCGTCGACATCAGCCAGCCGGCGGGCAACCGCATCACCATTACCTCGATGTCCGACGGCCGCATCTTCAACCCGGATGAGACCTACACCGTCGCGATCAACTCCTACCGAGGCTCCGGCGGCGGCGGCCACCTCGAGCTCGGCGCGGGCATCGACAAGGCGACCATCCTCTCCATGAAGCTCGTCAACGGCGCCACAACGAAGGACCTCCGCTACTTCCTCCTGAAGTGGTTCGAGAAACAGCAGGGCATCATCAAAGTGGCCCCGATCGGCAACTGGGAAGTGATCCCCTCCGATCTCGCGGCGCTCGGCGAGAAGACCGACTACCCGCTGCTCTATCCTTCTAAGTAATCACCTCGCGCATATTTTTAAGGCCGCTCCACCGTGGGCGGCCTCTTTTATAGCGCATCTTTCGTAGAGCGCCCTTGATTTTGCGGCGCAATATCTCTATATTTCGAATATGAATAACGCTCGCCCGCATGGGGAGCGAATATATCGCCGATGGGCATAAGCCACGGCAGCGGCAAAGTTCCGCAAGGAGATCACTATGAACAAGAGACCGTACATGGACATTGGGTCTATCTTCGACGACATTTTCGAAGCGGCAAAGGATTTTGGCGAAAAGATGAAAAATTTCGCCCCCGACTTCGGCGTGCCCGGTGGTCAGGGCACCAACGATCAAGATGAAGGCCCCGGCAGGCCGGGTTGCCACGGCATGGGCGGTGGCGCGTGGTTCGAGTCGCGCGGCGACGAGAATGTCGACTATTATCCCAACTATTCCTATCCACCCCTTAATGTGTACATGCTGGCCGACAAGAGCCTCGTCTTCGAGTTCGCGATCGCGGGTTTCGACGAGAAGAACATGAGCCTCTCATTCCAAGGCGACTACATGGTATTCTCGGCGCGCATCGACGCGGAACCTTCCGAAGAGGGCGTGCGCTACTTCAAACGCAGACTCAAACTCAAAGACATCGACAAGCAGAAATACTACGTGCCCGCCGACAAATTCGACCAGAGCAAGGTGAAGGCCGCATTCCGCAATGGCATCCTGAAAGTCACCGTGCCTCCCAAGGAAGTGGTCGACACTCCCGAAGGCATCAAGATCGAGATCGTCAAAGAGGGCGAGTGATACTTTGATAGAATGATTGGCTCGAGACCAGATTGGCAGCCGCGCCAGCGGTACTCCGCGCGCGCCGCGCGCCAACCCCGCGAAATTGAACGTGAAAAACGCGAAAGAGCACGATCCGCAAGGGTCGCGCTCTTTTTTTTATCTTAGGACAGCATGCCGAAAGGCGAGGATTTCACGCGGGCCGCGCCTGGCGGACTGGCCGCGCCTGGCGGGCTTGCCGCGCCGTCGTGTATTCGTGAGCCGCATGCAACGGGGCAAAGCCCTGCGTTCTCAGGCGCGCCCGCCTACTCCAGCGCGATGCTCCGCGCCACCACGACATCGATGTCGGTACCGAGTGCTTTGGGGAGGACCATGGCGCCGCGCTCCGTGGGCAGGCGGACGGAGATGCCCCGCAGCGCGTCGAGGAGCTCGGGAATCCGCTCTTTGGGGAAGCCGGCTCGGGTGCGGACAGGGACGCGGCGGGGCAGGTTCGAGGTGACGCCGGGCGCGCGGCCGTCCGGAAGAAGCGCGGCGCAGGTGAAGGTGACCACGCGCTTCGGGTTGAGAACTTCCTCCCGCGCGTACTGCTCGCCTCGGACACAGCGGTTGCCGGTAACCTTCATTTCGCCGCTCGCGTCAGTATCGATCGAAAGGTGGCAGCCCATGGGGCACGTGATGCAAATCAGTTCTTTCATGGTTCGAAACCTCACACCAGGGCGATCTCAATGACGGAGTCGCGGCCCGCGGCGGCAACATCGGTCGGGCCGATAGTCAGGCTTAGCATCTCCGAGGGCTGCACGTGGGCCAGCTTGCGCGACTTGACCACCGCGCCATCCAGGCGCACTTCGAGCCTGGCGTCGTTCTTGACGACAAGGCTGCGCATGTAGACGCGATTCTCGCGCTCGGGGTTCAGGCGCATGGGCATGACATAGCGGATATTGGCACCGGTCTTGAGGCGAATTTCGCGCGCAGGCCGGTAGCCGGAGAGCCATGCTGCCGCGTTCGCGCCTGCTCGCCTCGCTTCTTCGACCACATAATCAACCAGATCGTGCACATGCAGCACGTTTCCGCACGCGAACACTCCGGGCATCGTCGTCATGAGCGCGCTGTCGACCCAGGGCCCGTTCGTCGTCGGCTGAATCTCGATGCCGGCGTTCCGCGAGAGTTCGTTCTCCGGCACGAGTCCCACCGAGAGGAGCACCGTGTCGCAGGGAATCTTGAAGGCTTTCTCGCGCATCAGCGCGCCGCTCTCGATCGGTGTGACCTCGATGCCCTCGACGCGGTCTTTTCCGTAGATATCCGTCACAAGGTGCGAGAGGTAGAGCGGAATGTTGAAATCGTTAAGGCACTGGACAATGTTTCGCGTCAGGCCGCTCGGATACGGCAGGATCTCGATCACGGCGTGGACTTTGCATCCCGACCAAGTCATGCGGCGCGCCATGATGAGGCCAATGTCGCCCGAGCCGATGATCACCACATCCTTGCCGGGGATGTAGCCCTCGATGTTCACGAGGCGCTGGGCCAAGCCCGCGGTGTAGACGCCTGCCGGACGAGTGCCCGGAATGCGGATGTTACCGCGGTTGCGCTCGCGGCAGCCCATCGCCAGCACGACGGCGCGCGCCTCGATGCGCATCATCCCCTCCGCGGGCGACACGCAGTACACGGCTTTGAAGCCGTTCTCCTCGCGCAGCTCGAGCACGGTCGTGTTAAGCGAGGTCTCGATGTTCTTTTCGCGCGCCTGGGCCTCGAATCGCTGTGCGAACTCCGGTCCGGTGAGCTCTTCGTTGAACTCGATGAGGCCGAAGCCGTTGTGGATACACTGCATGAGAATGCCGCCGAGGGTATCTTCGCGTTCGAGGATGAGCACGGAGTGTCCGCGCGCGTCGAGTTCGATGGCGGCGGCCATGCCCGCGGCTCCTCCGCCTATGACCACGGCGTCGTAGTTGAGCTGTTTCATAGGCTCCCCCTCAGCACGGTCGAGTCGCCGCCGCGCTTGGTGACTTCGTCGAAGCTCATGCCGGTTTCGCGCATGAGAATGCGGATGATTTTGTAGGTGCAGAAGCCGCCCTGGCAGCGGCCCATCTGGGCGCGCGTGTAGTACTTGATGCCATCGAGGGTGGTGTGGCCGGCGCGGATGGCGGCGACGATTTCGGCTTCGCTGACGCGCTCGCAGCGGCATACGATGTCGCCGTACGCGGGGTCCTTGGCCACGAGGCCGTCGAGGGCGTAGGGGTCGGCGTCGCGGGCGCGCGGCACTTTGTGCACGTACGGGTCCCACTCGGATTTTTCGACAAGACGAAGGCCGGCCTTTTTGAGGAGGTCTTTGACGTAGTCGCCGATGGCGGGGCTCGCGGTGAGCCCAGGCGACTGAATTCCCGCAACCTGCACGAAGGCAGGCGCCTTATCTGATAATTTGATGTAGAAATCGCTGCCGTAGGAGGCGCGGAGCCCCGCGAAGCTCGTAATGACATCGCTCTCCGAAATTGAGGGAACCATCATGCGCGCGGAATGCAGGATGTGCTCGAGCTGGTCGCGGGTGGTCGCGAAGTCTTCTTTGCCCTGGGCGGGCGAGGCGGTCGGGCCGATGAGGACGGTGCCCTCGACGGTCGGGATTACCAGTATGCCTTTGGACACTTCGGTGGGGACAGGGAAGATGACGCGCGAAGGCTTGGACTTGGTCATTCGGTCGAGGAGATAGTACTCGCCTTTTCTAGGCGCGATCTCGAAGCGCTCAGCTCCGAAGGCCGCCGAAATGCTGTCCGCGTGGAGACCCGCCGAGTTCACCACGTAGCGGGCTCGGATTTCCTGCCCGGAGGTCGAGCGTATGCGCCAATAGTCGCCCTCGCGCTCCGCGACAGAGACTTCAAATTCGGTCTTGACGCGCACGCCATTTTTCTTCGCGGATTCCACGAGCGAGAACACAAAGCGATAGGGCTCGAGAATGCCGCCGGAAGGCGCGTAGAGCCCGCCCACCACATCAGGGTTGAGTTTCGGCTCGAGCTCCAGCATGCGCTCGCGCGAGCACATCTCGATGCCGATAACGCCGTTGTCGACACCCTGGAGGTAGAGCTGCTCTATGGCATGCATCTCGTCCTCGTGGAGCGCGGCAACCAGAATGCCGCATCGCTCGAAAGGAAAATCGAGTTCTTCGTGGAGACGGTCGAACATCAGGGCGCCTTGGAGCTCGAGTCGAGCCTTCAACGTGCTGATGTGATCGTGAAAACCGCCGTGCACGATGCCAGAGTTTGCTTTCGAAGTGCCGAGCGACACGTCGATTTCCCGTTCAAGCAACGCCACATCGAGTTCATACTGCGACAGCTTGCGGGCGATATTCGCTCCGCAGACACCCGCGCCTATAATTGCGACATCGAATTGTTCCATGCGCGACTCCAAAAAATCATTGAGCCCATCGCACCAGGCCCGGAATAAAGCGCCCGTCAAGCGCGGGGTGCGCGGGCAGTATGCGCACGGAGTGCCCAACCTGTCCGGTGATATCGCCGCTCATCGCGCTTTGGTAACGGAAGTACTGTCCTTCTTGGCCGATAAGCGTCATAGGAGTACGCACGCCATCGAGGATTTCTCCTTTATTGGAGAGTCTGCCCGAATAGCACTCCACGGCGACTTCATCGGGGCTGAGCCCCGCGAGATCGACGAGCACATGCGTGGTGATCGTAACT
>JAKALZ010000290.1 GCA_021813065.1 bacterium | reverse complement strand
TGACCCGCCCGGAAGACAGACCCATATCGCCGCATCTGCAGATTTGGCGCTGGCATGTGACGATGCTGAGCTCGATCTTGCACCGGTTCACCGGCATTGCGCTTTATGGTGCGGCGATCCTGTTCGCGGTGTGGCTCATGATCGCCGCCGCCGGGCCCGAGACGTACGCGTACATCGCGCCGCATTTGACGGCTTGGTACGGACAGATCGTGCTCTATCTGATCGTCGCATCGCTGGCCTACGCGATAGGATCGATCATGCTTCCGCCAGACAAGAGCTACTTGCCCAATGTCTACACTCCCAAGGCTACCATGCTCATTTCCTCGGGCTCGTCGGGTGGGCTTGCATCCGCGTTGGCCTCATCGGGCCTCTCGAGCCTTGCGGGGCTTGCGGGCATCAGCGCGGGAGGCGGCTCTAATCAGCAGCTCGCCATCGCGCTCGCGACATCCAACACCACCATCGATCAGCTCAATGCCAAGCTCGACTTTGTGGCGCACTACAAAATGAAAGAACCCAAGCCAACCCTCATCAGAAAGGCGGTCGCGAAAAGTCTCTCCGCCAAGATGGACGACAAATCCGGTCTCTTTGCCGTGTCCTTCACCGACATCGATCCAGTGTTTGCAAAGAAGGTTGTCGACGAAACCGTCTCCATTCTCTCTGAGCGCTTTGCCCAGCTCTCGGGTTCGAAGGCGCTCGAGCAGAAAGCGCTTCTCGAAAAGCGCCTTGCGGATGTCGATGCCGCCATTCAGGATCTCGAGGCAAAATCCAAAGCCTTCACCGCCAAGTACGGCGTGGTGCAGGTCGACGCGCTCGCCACCGAGCAGATCACCATCCTCGCGCGCCTGCGCTCCGAGCTCATCCTCAACGAGATGGACATCGAAAACTACAAAAAAGTGTCGAACATCAACGACCCCGTGCTCGCGCAGCTCAATAATGAACGCCAGGGCCTCCTCGACAAGATCAAGGAGATCGAAACCGGCACCGGCCCTGGTTCCAAGGTTCTGCCGAGTCAGCAGCAGCTGCCCACCATCGCCTTCGAGTACGCCAAGCTCCAGCGCGATCTCGCGGTCCAGACCGAGCTCTTCAAGATCCTCACCCAACAGTACGAGCTTGCCAAATTCAACGCCGCGGGTCAGGAGCCTGTCTTCCAGATTGTCGAAATGGCCGAGGTGCCCGACATGAAGTCTGGTCCCTCGCGCAGCATGATCGTCATTGTGGCGACCATGGCGGGGTTCTTCCTCGCCATTCTGCTCGCCTTCATCGCCGAATCGATCGACAAAATTCGCCACGATCCAGAAACCGTCGCCCGATTCAAGGCGCTCAGCACGCGGCAGAAGCGCGCAAGATGAAAAAATAATATTTATGTTATTTATTGCATCGTACAAACCGATAATAAAATAAATAAGGAATATTTCTGTGGAGGCAGATATGAGGAAGGGAGGCTTTTTGGCGCTTTTGGGAGCCATGGTCGTCATGGTGATTTCCAGTTGTTCAGCGCCTGTGCCTGTAAATATTAGCGCGTCCGGAGTGAGTCTCAATAGGTCAGGAATAGGACTCATTGTCGGTGAATCCAAAACGCTCACCGCGACGGTGCTTCCATCGAATGCGACGGATAAAGGAGTGACGTGGACATCGGATGATGATTCGATCGCGTCGGTAGATAAGAACGGTGTCGTGACAGGTCAGGGTGAAGGCTCTACGACGATTACAGCGACTACAGATGATGGTGGATATACCGCGATTTGTGGAGCGCTTGTCGGGGTTTTCCATGCGAGTCAAGTGCGATTTAAGTTGGCGGTAATAAACCTCAAAGTGCGTGATGAGTATCAACTTGCGTGGGAAGTGCTTCCTGAATACGCGTCCGATAAGGATGTGAGTTGGACTTCGAGCGATACAACTATTGTTGATTTCATAAACGACTCGCCTGGAAAAATTTATGCGAAAGCCGCGGGAACAGCGACGATTACGGTTACCACAGCCGATGGCGGAAAAACTGATTCTTGCACTATTGTAGTCACTCCATAACTATCTTGTTTTTTTACATTTCTCTCTCACGCCGCTCCGGAATGGGGCGGCGTGATACATTTTGAAGCTATGAAAAAGGAAACATGCATGAGGCGGACTCTTGTGAATTCAGTGGTGAGAAGCGTTGGACGGATATATTCTCGAAGGCTCGCGCATGTCGCGGTGGCAATAGCGGTATTCGCAGCTTTTGTGGCCCTAGGCGCGCAGGTAGGGGCTCAAGCGCTGAATAATTTGTCGATTCCGAATTTTGGACAAGGTCAAACCTTAAATACTGGAACCACAAATCAAGCGACAACAGATTCTACGGGCTTGGGACAGGTTCAAGTTCAATTGCCTACTAATACTACCTCAATTTTTTCAACTCAGAATCTTGGTCAAAGTCTCACACAAGGCAATGCGGCGGTGCTACCCGACGCGACGACGCGCGCGCAGATCGCCATGGCGACGGCGGAATATCCCGTGACGCCAGGCGATGTGTACTCGCTCACGTATATGCGTGCTTCACAGCCTGAGTCGCTCAAGGTCATTGTCGAGGGCGATGGGACGGTAAACCTTGGGTTCCTCGGCAAGTTTCAGGCTTCTGGCATGACATTTCGCGCCTTTAAGGCACAGGTCGAGCGGAAAGTCGAGGCATCGTATCCAAATTCGACCCCGAGTCTCCTCATGGTTTCCGCGGGCACCTTCTCCGTTCGGCTGACGGGCGAAGTGCAAGCAGCATCCTTTGCGACGGCCTGGGGACTCACCCGGCTTTCGGATGTGGTGAGCGGTCAGCTCACGCAGTTTTCATCGGTGCGCGATGTGCGCGTCACTTCCGCTGCGGGCACATCAGTCGAGTACGATCTTTTTAATTATACCCGCCAGGGCGATCTCACTCAGAATCCGCTTGTGCGGCCCGGGGACGAGATTACGGTAAAGAAGGCAAGTCTGCGGGTGAGCGTGAGCGGGGAAGTGCGGCGGCCGGGGACCTACCAGCTTCTTCCGAATGAAGGGGTGAGGGAGCTTATCGGCACG
>JAKALZ010000289.1 GCA_021813065.1 bacterium | reverse complement strand
GTGTGCCCCGCGAACGCGATCAGCATCGGAAAAGCGCCATTCAGAATCGCGCACCGAGTCTGGACGCACAGAAACTAACACACAGTGTACTGGGTATCCGGCTCCGCTCTGTGCGGCGCGCCGGAAAAGGAAGCATCATGGCGCATGTGAGCCTGGAAAATCTCGTTGAGCTTGGTTCTGACGAAACTTTTGAACCGCTGGAACTCCCCGCCCCCCGCGAAGATGATGGAAGGCTCTCAATCTCGGCTTCGGCGCTTCAGGAGTGCGCGCGCATCGCGTTCACAAAGATCGCCTACACGATGCCGCCTCTCCAGTACGCGGCGTTTGAGACGATACTGTACGATCCATCTTCGAGCGCGCGGGAGCGCTTTGTCGCGGCCAGCCTGCTCGAAAACGCGGCGATCGCGTCGAAGGGTGTCTTCCCTATCTGTCAGGATACGGGGACCGCACTCGTGTATGGCTGGCGAGGCGCGCGCACCGATATCGAGGGCGACAGCGACCTCGAACGCCTTCTCGCCACAGGTGCGCGCGAGGCGTACGCCCTCGAAAAACTGCGTAACTCACAGCTCGGCCCCCTCACAATGACCGAAGAGCGCAACACCAAAGATAATTTGCCGGCGGGAATCCAAATCCGCGCGGTGCCCGGCCAAAAACTGAAACTTCTCTTCGTCGCGAAGGGCGGTGGCTCCACTTCGCGCGCGTCGCTCTCGATGGAAAGCCCCGCGATCCTTAGGCCGGATCGGCTCGAAGAGGCTCTGCGCGAGAGAATCCGCGCGCTCGGCCCGTCCGGGTGCCCGCCGTACACCATCGCTGTCGTGCTTGGCGGAGCGAGCCCGAGTCAGACGCTGTACGCTGCGGAGCTCGCCGCCCTGGGAGCGTTCGACGGGCTCCCCGAGCTGGGTTCGGGAGATGGCGCGCCCCTGCGGGACAGGCAGTGGGAGGAGATCATATTGAAGGTAGCGCGAGAGAGCGGAATTGGCGCTCAGTGGGGAGGCACGCACATGGCAGTGTCTGCGAGGGCAATTCGACTCTCGCGCCACGCCGCGAACCTCTCGCTCGCCGTATCGATTTCCTGCGCGGCGAACCGTCACATCGCCGTGATCATCGACCGAGAGGGCTGGAAACTGCAAAAAATGGGGCACGCTGAGGGTCAGTACGAGTCCGCCTGTGAAGAGATTCTGCGGAACGCCGAGCATGAAGCGACCGCGATCGCGATAGCTCCTTCCGACGATTCCTGGCTCAAAACGCTCAGGTCGCTTCCCGCTGGATCAATCGCGACGCTCTCGGGGCCAGTCCTGATCGCGCGCGACGCCGCGCATGCTCGTTTACTGCGCATGCTGGAAACTGAGGGGAAACTGCCGGAATGGTTCCTCGGCAAGCCAGTATTCTACGCAGGACCCACCGAGACAAAGACTGGCTTCAGGACTGGAGCGTTCGGTCCGACCACCGCCTCGAGAATGGATAGCTACCTCCATCCATTCATGGGCGCGGGAGCGTCGTTGGTCACCATCGCGAAGGGCAACAGAAGCGCGGTGGCGCGGCAGGCAATCGTTCGCCACGGTGGCGTGTTCTGCGCGGCCATCGGCGGGGCGGCCGCCCTCAACGCAAAGCGCTATGTGCGGTCGCTGCGCACGATCGCCTTCGAGGATCTCGGAATGGAGGCGATCAGGCTCGCTGATCTCGAGGCCTTCCCGGTATTGATCGCTATCGATTCTCTTGGAAACGATATCTATAGAGGCTAAATTCCGCTCATTTTTCTAGCGAGGCGACCAGTTTGTCCGCCAGATGCAACGCGGCAACCATGAGCGCGTGCGTTAATTCGCCTTCTCCCATGCCTCGGCGAATCTCGTCTGCCGGCACGAGGTGCGCGTCGATGATCTCATTCTCGTCGAGCGCGCGATCGACCGCCGGTTTGGGATCGAGCGCCACAAAGATGTGAAAGTAATTGTCTTGAATCGCGGGGTTAGGAAAAACCTTGCCCGCGCGGAGGATCCTGTCCGACACCCAGCCTGTTTCTTCCGCGAGTTCGCGCGCGGCGGCTGCTTCCGGCGCCTCTCCTGGTTCGATGACGCCGCCGGGGAACTCGAGGCTAACCTCATCCGCGCCGTGTCGGTACTGGCGCACCATCAAGAAGGAGAGCCCGGTTTCCGTCTTCACATAGGGGACGACCACCGCCCAATCCTTGGCTTCGAGCACGGAGAAGTGCCCTCGTCGGCCGTCCGGCCCTTCGCTCTCGCGTTCAAACACACTGAACACATTGCATTGATATGCCTTGCGCGAAGTGAGGGTCGTCCACTTTCGCGCGCCATTGCCGTCTCCTGCGATCATTTTATTCTCCGGGCCACATCCTAGTCCGACACGCTCTTTTGCGCAAGTTCGGCGAGACGGCGCGCACCCAAGCATAGCGCTGAGCCTCCGCCGCGATTCTGGGCGACTTTATTTCGGACTCTGCGCGAGTTTACTTGCCTGATCGCGTCAAACTCTTTACAATTATCCGGTGCGAAACCGCATTTGGCTCACCTCAGCTCCTGCATCCTTCGTTCGCCACGCTCGCGGCGCCCGCATCGCGCTCTTTCTGCTCATCGCGCCGGCGGTGATCTTCAGTCAGGGCGCCCGACAAGATCTATCTATGGAGACACTCATCATGAAACAAACTCACGCGCTCGCCATCGCGCACCGTGGATTTAGGGGAATCGCTCCTGAAAACACTCTTTTGGCAGCCCAGAAGGGGTTTGACATCGGCGCCGATATGTGGGAGCTCGATGTCGCGGAATCCAACGACGGAGTTCTCGTCGTACTCCACGATAACACGCTCACGCGCACGACGGACGCGGCCAAGGTTTTCCCCACGCGCTCGCCGTGGGATATCTACGATTTTTCTATCAATGAGCTCCGTTCCCTCGACGCGGGCTCCTGGTACGAAAAAACCGATCCCTTCAAACAGATTGCTTCGCGCAGGGTCAGCTCGGCGATTCTGGCAACATTCCAGGGACTCAAAATTCCGACAATCCGCGAAGCGCTCGAACTGACAAAAAA
>JAKALZ010000288.1 GCA_021813065.1 bacterium | reverse complement strand
TCCAGGTGCTCATTCTTGCGGTAACGTCGATCTTTCTCGGAATCGCTGTGGCGATACACTTCGGTCCTTTCTAAGCGCGTTGAAGAGCGGGCACTCGACGGCGGCACACACTATGCGCATCGAGACCTGGAATAGATGCGCTCGACGCATTGCGCGGAACGCCGTCGCGAGGTACGTACCGCCGGAGGAGATTGTGCCCGCTCCGACCAGTCCTTTCAAACCGCACGGATTGAATCGAGGACCTCGAAAAATCCGGGCCACGATTTAGATACGCACTCCGACCCATCGATGCGCACCTCGCCATCAGCAGCGAGGGCAGCGACCGCTGCCGCCATCGCGATGCGGTGATCTCCGAGCGAGTCTACCCGACCACCCCTCAGCCCGCCTCCGTGAATGCGCATTACATCGCCCTCGATTTCCGCGCTTACGCCAAGGTTCTCGAGCATCGAAATGAGCGCCGATGCGCGGTCGCTCTCCTTCGACGCAAGGCGGTGCACGCCGCTGATCGCCGAAATTCCCGAGATAGTCCCGGCTAATGCGGCGAGCGGCGGAAAGATATCGGGGCAGTTTGTCGCGTCGAACTCGAAGGGTCTTAGCTCTCCAGGACCGATTTCGAGGATGCCGTCCCGCTGCCGCACCACAGCACCCGCCGCGCGCACCGCGTCAACAACCACCCTATCTGGCTGAGCGCTTTGCGCGTCGAGTCCCCAGATCCGCAGACCGCTGGGAACACCGCGCATTGCCGCGGCGACCATGAGGAACGCCGCGCCGCTCCAGTCGCCTTCAACCTCAAACGAAGTCGCGCGGTAGTGTTGGTTTCCCTCGATCGTAAAGATTCTTGTTCCATGCCGCACGATCTTCACGCCAAAACGCGCGCATACATCGATGCTCAGGTCGAGATAGCCCGCGCTCACCAGGTTTTCTATCTCAAGTTCGGAGTCTCCTCCGAGGAGAGGCATTGCGATGAGAAGCCCCGTAATGAGCTGCGAACTTCCCTGCGCGTCGATGCGCGCGCGCTGGTTCGCGAGCGGACCCTGGATTCGCAGCGGCTGTAGGCCATGATCGCTCGCGCAGTTCACGCCGAGATTCGCGAGCGCCGCCTCCACCATGCGCATTGGCCGCCGGGCGAGCGAACCTGAACCCGCGAGTATCACAGGGAGGCCGAGGAGCGCGGCGATCGGCGAAAACATCCTCATGCAGAGGCCAGACTCGCCGCACGAGAGAATGAGGGACTCGTCAGTGGAGCGTGCCACTTCGCGCGGCGGCACCGTGGCAAAACGCGGAGAACCCTCGATTTCTATTCCACCGTCGGTTTCGCGCACCTTCGCCCCTAAGTCGCGCGCGATGCCTAAGGCGGCGCGCGCGTCCGCGCACAGGGGCGCACCGCGAATCTTCGATACGCCGCGCGCGAGAACCGCACAGGCGATCGCCCGCTGGAACGCGCTCTTTGAGGCGGGCGCGCGCGTGCCGCCTGCCACCCTGCCTGGTTGAACTGTCCTTGTTTCCATGCGTTCCCCTTGATGCATTGGTTATATCACAGTGCCAAGCGATCGTCCTTAGCTTCTCCGCGCGAACGAAAAAAAAGCGGCGATCTCCAATCGGAGATCGCCGCCCCTCCTCGAAGCAAGCCTCGCCTAAATCACACGAGACCTTGGGCGATCATGGCGTCCGCCACTTTCTTGAAACCGGCAATATTGGCGCCGATGACATAGTTGCCATCGAACCCATATTTCGCCGCTGTCTCAACGCAGCCCCTATGAATATTGATCATGATTTCGTGCAGGCGATGATCTACTTCCTCGGCGCTCCACGCGAGGCGCATCGAGTTTTGGCTCATCTCGAGTCCGCTCGTGGCGACTCCGCCCGCATTCGCTGCCTTCCCAGGCGCAAACGGGATCTTCTTCTCAATGAAGAGCTTCCATGCCTCGGGCGTGCAACCCATGTTGGAGACTTCAACCACGGTCTTGACGCCGTTATCCATGAGCATCTTGGCGTCTTCGCCGTTGAGCTCATTCTGGATAGCGCAGGGCATAGCGATGTCGACCTTCTGCTCCCAGGGCTTTTTCCCTTTGAAGAACTGCGCTTTCGGAAATTTTTTCACGTAGGTCTCGACTTTGTTGCGGTCGATGATGAGCATTTCCTCGAGGTAATCCCACTTTTCCTGGGTGCCGACGCCTTCGGGATCGAATACGTAGCCGTCGGGACCAGAGATGGTCACCACCTTGGCGCCGAGCTGGCTCGCTTTCATGCAGGCGCCCCACGCGACGTTGCCGAAACCGGATACCGACACGGTCTTGCCCTTGAGCGTATCATTCTTGAGCTTGAACATTTCTGCCGCGAAATATACCGCGCCGAAGCCCGTCGCTTCTGGACGAACGAGGGATCCGCCAAACGTTAGGCCCTTGCCGGTAAACACGCCCTCGAAACGATTGGCGAGCCGCTTGTACTGGCCGAACAGGAAGCCGATTTCTCTTCCACCCACCCCGATGTCGCCCGCGGGCACGTCAGTAAAGGCGCCAACGTGCCGGGACAGTTCGGTCATAAAGCTCTGGCAGAAACGCATCACTTCGTTGTCGCTCTTGCCCTTGGGGTCAAAATCCGATCCGCCTTTGGCGCCGCCCATGGGCAGGGTGGTGAGCGAGTTCTTGAAAATCTGCTCAAACCCGAGAAACTTGATGATGCCCAGGTTCACAGATGGATGGAAGCGCAGGCCGCCTTTGTAGGGGCCTATGGCGTTATTAAACTGGATGCGGAATCCGCGGTTGATTTGCACCTCGCCGCTGTCATCCACCCAGGGTACGCGAAAGAGAATGGCGCGGTCAGGGATGACAATGCGGTCGTAGATCTTGGCTTTGACAAAATCAGGATGTTTCTTTGCGGTGGGTTCCAATGAAGTGAGCACTTCCTGAACGGCCTGCAAAAATTCAGGCTGGCCGGCATCTTTTTCCTGTACGCGTGAAATGACCTCTTGAATGAGCGACATGGTTTCCCTCCCGAGAAAACGCAAAAAGTTATAACTGTATAGCATAAAGGGTGTCAAGAAATGCTAAAAAAAGGGGAGGAAAAA
>JAKALZ010000287.1 GCA_021813065.1 bacterium | reverse complement strand
TCACGCCCTACGGCAACGGGCTTTTCCACATCAACAGCATCATGCAACCCTGCACATCGACGAAAGCGCCCGTCATCGGTGTCGCGATTACGGCGGTGAGGCCGGTTCCTGGCTGCGGAACAGGCGCGAGCAGGGAGACGGATATCGAAGAGACTGCGCGCTTCTGTCTGGAGGTGGCGAAATCCTTCACCGCGGGCGGCTGCTCATTCTACTCGCGCACGGAGTTCGAGCGGCTCGTTGCCCTGTACGGTTCGATGGGCGCGCTTCAGACGAGCGGGGCCTCGTCGTGAGCGGCCTGCGGGGGGAGGCGCTAGAAGCGTTGAAGCTCGGCATCATCACGATCGGTCAGTCGCCGCGCGTCGATGTGCTGCCCGACTTCATCAGCGCCCTCGGGTTTGAACCGCGCATCGAGCAGCGGGGTTTGCTCGACGACTTGACCGGAACAGCGATCGCGTCGCTCGCGCCGGTCAGCGCGCTGGATGAAACCCTTGTGACGCGGCTCAGAGATGGAACTGAAGTGAAACTCTCGGAGAGGCGCGTTGTGGAGATGCTGCCGCAGGCGGTCGTCTCTCTGGAGGGCCGGGGCGTCGATCTCATCGCGCTCTTCTGCACGGGCGAATTTCCGCCAGTTTCGTCGAGCGTGCCGGTCCTGTACCCTTCCGCGATCGTCGGATCGGTCGTCGCCGCGCTCTTTTCCTCGATGAAAGACCGAGACCGCACACTCTGTGTCGTCGCCCCGGCGAAGGAGCAATACAGCATGCTGGCTAGAAAATGGCGCGACGCGGGCTGCGCACTCGCGTTTGAAACACTGTCGCCTTACACAGGGAGCGCGGCTGAAATCGAGCGGTGCGCGGAGCGCGTCGCCATGCTCCGCTGCGACATGATCGTGCTCGACTGCATCGGTTACACGGAGAAGATTCGCTCGGCCTTCGCTTCGGCGGCGCGTGTGCCCATCATACTGCCGCGCACGCTTCTCGCGCGAGTGACCGCGGAGCTGCTGGCGAGGTAGAAGTCCGTTTTCATGGCGCCGAAAATATGCGGGAGACAGGTGACGTTGGGATGCGTGCGGACAGGTTTGACGAGGGTGTCGGCGAGTAGTGTCGCGCGTCGCGCTCGATACCGCGGCGGTGGTTTCGCCGCTCAGAGCCCATTCGCCCACGACTCGATTTTAGCCCAATCGCGCTGGTCGAGAGGCAGGTCGGCGGGGAGCCCGAAGATGAGGCGCGCGAAACCGGGCAAGGCCTTCGCGATGCGGCCACCAAAAATTACCACCGAAGACGCGCCGGCGAGCGCGCGAATCCTTTCAGCTTCTTTGCTGATGGCATTGCGCCACATTTTTCGTCCGCGCCCAAACATATACGACACGATGAAGAGGTCGACACGCTTTCCAGAACCGGCGATTTTCTCTTCGACGAACGCTTTGAATTCCGGGAGCACCTTCATGCCGTTGACCGGGCTGCCGAGGATAATACGGTCGTAGTCTTTGAGAAGGGCGCTTTGGACATCGGCGATCGGGAGCACATCGATGTGCGCGCCGTCGGGATCCCGCACGTCGCCCGCGCGAGCCCTTTCCTTAAGGATTTCGCCGATTTTCCGCGCGATTTCCTCGGTGGTGCCGGTTTTGGAAATGTAGGCTATCAACATCTTCATTGGTTGCTCCTTGGCGGCGATGAACGTTGGCGGCGATGGCACGCTGCGGCAACGCTCTAGTGGTGGCAATTGATAAAAAGCATACCATTGAAATACGCCAACGAGAAGAACCTCGATCTACAGCGCGCGCTGATATATCATAGAAAAAAGAGGGAGCCATAATGCATGAGGGAAAAACCAGAAGCGCACGTCTCGAAGACGCAGCGCGCATCTGCGAAATCTACAATTACTATGTGCAAAACACCGAAATATCCTTTGAGGAAGAGCCTGTCGCGAGCGAGGAAATGGCGCGCCGGATCGAGGCGATCACGCTCCACTATCCTTGGATTGTCTATGAATCAGGAGGCTCTATTCTAGGGTATGCCTACGCGAGCCGCTGGAAAGAGCGATCGGCGTATCGGTTTGTCGCGGAGACGACGGTCTATGTCAGTGCGGACCGACATGGCGAAGGCATTGGCGCCGCGCTGATGGGAGAGCTTCTGCGGCGGCTGGAGGCGCTCAAGCTTCACGCGCTCATGGCGGTAATCGCCCTTCCCAACGAAAAGAGCGTCGCGATCCACGAGAAGTTTGGCTTCAAGAAGGCAGCGCATTTTTCCGAAGTCGGGTACAAGCACAACCGATGGATCAATGTGGGGTACTGGGAGAAGATGCTGTAGAATGGCGCGGCGATACGCTGGAACGAATCTGGTCGGGAGCGCGCAGTCTCGCATGGAGTCCACGCGAGCGAGGCATTTCCGGCGAGCGCCTTAGAGCTTCGACAACAGCGCGGTCACGAGCTCGACGAGCTGGCGGCAGTCGTCGGGCGTGGTGTGGTACCCGCCCCCTTCCGTGCGCTGGCGGATCACGACTGTGCCATAGTTCTCGTCGCCTCCGGGTTCGATCGCGTAGCCCGTCGCGCGGAAACTGCCCGCTTTTTTCCAGGTGGCGCCCTGGCCGTGCGTGAGCACCACCGCGTAAAGGTAGGGCACCTGTCCGTTTGGCCCCTTGTTGATCGCCACCTGCATCTGGGCTCCTACGAGATCGTCGGGTTTGCGCCGAGGTTCGAACATGAGGCGGGCGCTCTCCGGAATGCGGAGACCCTGGTCGTCGCGGTCGAGGCGCAGGTAGGGGGTGCGGACAATGCTCGCCGGGAGCGGCACTGAACGCGCGGCTTGCAGCGCCTTCATGATCATCTCGAACTCGCGGGGAATCCAGAGGCGGATCTTGAGGAAATTGAGCGCAGGCCACAGAAGGATGAGCGCGTCGGTGGCGATGAGCCCCGGGAGAGTGAGCGCGCTCCCCAGAGCAGCGGCGATTACGCCGAGCGCGATCGTGAAGGGTACTCCGAAGCCCGAGCGGTACCAGAGCGGCAGTTTTACGGTCCGTGTGGCTTTGAACGCGTCAGCGATACGGTCGAGTTCGGTGTCGGTGACGGGCTGCC
>JAKALZ010000015.1 GCA_021813065.1 bacterium | reverse complement strand
AGGAGGGCGGTAACATCCGCGCGGTCGGCGAACCGCGATTGAACGGTGCCACACGAGGGGGCGGCAAGATTAGAGGGGTCAGACCCCCTATGATCTTGCCGCCCACGATTAGAAGGCGCTCGCATCGACCCCTCCGTTGTCGTTCGCGCTGCTACTCACAATGCGCACGAACACCTTGTTCGGCAGGCAGGCGACCCACTGGTTCGGCTGCGAGATCGCGCCGGCGAGAATGCAGAGTTTGTTTTTGCAGGGAGAATCGACGATGGCCGCGAGACCATCGTGAATGTGCACATGTGTGTCGCCGAGGGGGCCGGGAATCTCGTAGTCAGCCTCCTTGTCGAGGGGAGCGATCCACTCGCCGGTTTCTCCTGTCATCTGCACATAACGAGTACCGCTCTGGCGATTCAGAACCAGAAGCGAGGTTCCCACCACCAGAGCGGCAGCTAGTCCAAAGATTACGACATCGAGAAACCGGACATGCACGCGTGAATTCAATTTCATGAATGCCTGTCGGAACGAAAATCTGTTTCTGGATCAGTTGCAGCAGCCGTCGTCGCAGTCGCAGTCGTCTCCGCAATCGTCGCCACAGTCGCAGTCATCGCCGCAATCGCAGCTGTCGCCGGACTCATGGTCGTGATCGCCGTGCACATGGCCGTGCTCGATCTCTTCGGCGGTCGCGTCGCGGACATCGACGACCTTCACATCGAAGTGGAGGGTTTCGCCGGCCAGCGGGTGGTTCGCGTCGAGGGTGACATCGTCGCCGTCGATCTTGACCACGGTGACGATCTGGACGCCGTTTTCGCCGTGGGCTTCGAACTGCATGCCGGGAGCGACCTCAGCGTTCTCGCCGAATTCCTTCTTCTGAACCTTGAACACGAGCGCTTCATCGCGATCGCCGTAACCGTCCGCTGGCTCGATACTGCACTTCAGCGAGTCGCCGGGATTTTTGCCCTCGAGTTCTTTCTCTAGGCCGGGAATGATGTTTTCGTTCCCATGGAGATACACGAGCGGTTCGGCTTCCGACGATGAATCGATCACTCTTCCGGTATCGTCGCGCAGCGAATAGTCGATGGTGACGACGCGGTCCTTTTTAATTTCCATACATGTTCCTTCAATGAGTTTAAGGAAGAAGCCGCTGCCGCGGATAATCCTTCCGGTTGGCTAGTATAATGGATTATTCTCTTGCGCGGCAATGGAGTAACGGCATTAAAATCCAATAAACCTCAGAAAGATCTTCTGTGCCGGAAAGCCTGGCTACACAATCATTTGTCAAATTGTGGCAGGAAATCCCTGTGTGCCTTCAGGTATCGGTCACAGAGCACTGTGGCGAGAGCTGGGTCATCGATCATGGGATCGATCGCCAGAGCCTCGATCGCCGCGCGGCGATCGCCTTCGACGCCCGCCTTTACCGAAAGTTCGGCGATAACGATCTGACGTCGGCAGAGCTCCGCGACAGGCTCTGGAAGATTTCCCACACCGATTCCTTTAATACCATCGGCGTCGATCATCGCGGGCACCTCAACAATGCTGTCGTGTGGAAGATTGCTGATATACCCAAGATTGGGCACATTGACAGCAGGCTCGTAGGCGTGGGAATTCGCCAGCATTGCTCCAATGATCAGCTCGGCTCGCTCGGTGCGCGCGGATTCGAGCGACACTACGGGCAAAGAACCATCGCCCATCCTGTGGATGCTGTCCCAGAGTTTCTCGCGATTTCTCGAGCCGCGGTCTAGGTCGTACATCTGGATGTTGTACTTTGCCCAGGTGTCGCGGTGCATGTTGTGGGTGTAAGGAAGGTATTCGCACATGTGGCAATCGCCTGGTACAGGAACGCAGTCGAAAATGCGTATCATCTCTTGTGTCAGGGGTTCGAAGTCGGCGGGGGCTTCAAGAAATCGTTGCTTCAGAAGAGGATAGAGGTCTTCGCCGTCTTTAGTTCTTACACTGAGCATCCACGTGAAGTGGTTGATGCCCGCCGCCGTGATATCTATTTTCCGCACCGCCTGATCGATGATGCTTCGCTCAATGCGGCTGGATTCGTCAGTCCACACAAAACGATAGTCGCGCGGAGCATCGATCCCCAGATCCTTCGCCAGCACATAGCCCGCCATCATGTAACCAAAACCGAGTTGGTGGCAAATGCCCACAGTGGAGATCCGCGAGTATTGTCTCGCCGCACGCGCGATGCGAGGAACAGGATTCGTGAAGTTGAGAAGTCTCGCCTCGGGGCATAGCGCCTCCATGTCGCGCAGTATGGGCATGACCTGGGCGAGGTTGCGCGCGGTGTGGAAAAGCGCTGCGGGACCGCCATTCTCCGCGTAATGCATGATTCCGTACTCTTTCGCGAGTTCATAGTCGATTCTCCAGCGATTCTCGCGGTCTACCGCGATCGAAAGGATCACGAAATTTGCGTTAGGAAGAGCCTTTTTTCTATCATCGAAGGCACTTATTGTCATATCTGAGCCCCAGGTATCATTCAGTCGGACTGCGAGCTTGTGGATTGCCTCGAGACCTGGCCTATCGATGTCCACGAGCGAGAGTTCGCAGCCCCGAAGATCGGCATTCCTCATCAAACCCGCGAGAGTGGACAATCCGAAAGACGCGCTTCCCGCGCCTATTACCACGATTTTCTTCCCGTTCATGTTAATCTCCTTGGAAATTCTTGCGATATGTGGAGAAGCGTCACTGTTTGACAGCACCTCCGGTAATGCCGCTCACGAGGTATTTCTGGAAAAACGCGACGAAAATGAGAGGGAGAATGGAACCGAGGATGCCCGAGGTCGCCATGAGGCCATAATCGGTCCTAAAGCGCCCGATCATCTCAGCCATCGCGACAGTCATTGTCTTGGCTCTCAGATCGGTCGTGAACACGAGCGCGAAGAGAAATTCATTCCACGCGTTGTTGAATACAAAAAGCCCCGCCGTGAAGAGCGCTGGTCCCGACATGGGAAGCACGATCCGGAAGAGGGCGCCAAGCCGTCCGCAGCCGTCGACAAGAGCAGACTCTTCGATGGCGGAAGGAAGAGTCTTGAAGTAGCCCCGCATGATCCAGATGCAGAGCGGTAGGTTTAGTGCGATGTAGCTCACTACAAGGAGCGTCTTTGTGTTCAGGATGCCAACCTTGTTGCCAATAATATAGAGCGGAATCACGAGAAGGACAGGTGGCAGCATCTGTGTCAGCAGCACGAAGAAGGTCATAACGTTGCCAAATTTCACTTTAAGCCGCGTGATCGCGTACGCTCCGAGCGAACCAAAAAACACGGTGATGATGGTGGTCGCCACGCTTATGATCAGGCTGTTTCCGAGTCCTCGCTTGAAGGTGTACGCCGTGTCGATGGCTTTGGCGTAGGAGAAAATGATTTCCTTATAGTTTTGAACATTGAGCTGAGACACACCCCACTTCATTGGGAGCGATCGAATTTCCTTGTCGGGAGAGAGACTGATCTTCAGTGTCCAATAGAGAGGAAGCAGTATCGTCGCCAGAACGATGAGAATGAGGAAAAGTTCGACAAGGTTTGATGGGTGCCATTTTTTCTTCATATTTCTTCCTCTTTGAACATGCGCGAGTAGACGACGACGAGCGTGAGAACCAGCAGCAACAGCAGATAGCTCATCGCTGCTCCTTGGCCGAACTTCATGTACTCAAATGACTCACGGTAGATGAGCATGCTCACCACGGTCGTGCTTCCTCCTGGCCCTCCGCCTGTTAGCGAATACACAATATCGAACAGCTTGAAGGTCAAAATTGTTTTCATAACGATGTTCATGTAGATAATCGGTTTGAGGTGTGGAATGGTGATGTATTTAAATGAAGCGAGCTTCGATGCACCGTCGATCGCGGCCGCTTCGTATTCTTCCTTGGGAATGGATTTGAGTCCCGCTAAAAAAAGCACGATGGCGAACGGTGTCCCCTGCCAGAGATTGGCGATGATGAGCATGATCGCTGCCAGAGATGGCTTGGAGAGCCATGGCACATAGTCTTTGAGTATGCCAACCTGCGTCAGCAAACCATTCAGAAACCCATAATTGGGATCGTAGATAAGTTTCCATATAAGCGAATTGACAATAGGGGCGAGCACATAGGGGAATAGTATGATGGCGAGGATGAGCCCTTTGCCTCTGCGTTCTTTGTTGAGCAGTGTGGCGATTGCCAAGCCGAGCGGAATGCCAATCAAAAGGTCGGCCGCGACAAAGTACAACGTGCGCATGAGCGAAAGCCACCATTCGCTCGAGCGCAGCACTTCGAGATAGTTCTGCACTCCAACATATTCTCTTCCACGCGCCGGATTGCTCACATTGAGATTCTGAGTACTGAGCCAGAAAGAGTGCACCATGGGATACACAATCACGGCGCACAGAATGATGATCGCGGGCATGAGAAGCGCGATTCCCAACCTCCTGTCTTGCGCTGCCAAAGATCGTGGTTTTTTATTCATCTATGGGATGCTCCTCTTTGTAGCCATAGCTATAACAGAAGGCAGCCAGCCAAGTGCGCCGGCTGCCTTGTCTCTGCGCGGGGCAGATTACATTCAGTAAGCTTTCTTGATCTGAAGCGTCTTAGCGACAGCTTCGTCGAGCGCCTGCTGGGCGGTCATGGAACCGGTAAGCGCTTTGTGGAGTTCCTCGGCGAGCATGACACTGAACTCTCCGTACCAGGGAACCGCTGGTCTGTTGACGATGTACTGAGACTGCTGCGCCATCTTCTTGAGTTCGGGGAATTCTTTCTGAATCTGCGGATCTTCAATGACGGATTTCCATCCGGTCGGATAGCCTTCTCGCTCAAGCGCGATGCGAGAGCCTTCCGGTCCAGCCATGAACTTAACGAACTCCCAGGCCTCTTTGGGGTGCTTGGTATTCTTGCTGATCGCGTAACCCATCGGACCCGCGATCGTGTAGGGATGCTTTCCGTCGGCTGAGGGCATCATTCCGATTTCGACCTGCCCGACAACCTTAGATTCCTGCGCGTTGTTCATCGGAACGAGAGGGTTTCCCCATGATAGAGAGTAGGCGATATCTCCCTGCTTCATGGCAGCTTGCACATCGTCCTCAGTCCACATGAGCGAGGCGGGGTCGACGATTTTTGTCTTGTAGATGCTGTCGATCATCCACTGGAGAGCATCGACCGCGCCACCCTTGTTAAAGAGCGGGTTGAGATTGTCATCGAAGAACTGACCATTGAATGTTGCCGCAAGCGCGACAAAGTCACAGATCAAGCACTCTTTCTGTGCCCAAGAAAAAGCTGTCGCATATTTTACAGTCTTATCCTTCTGAAGTTTCTGGCTGTAAGAAACAACATCACTCCAGGTCTTCGGGAAATCTTTGAGCCCCTCTTTCTGCAGCATGGCGTTGTTGTAGATGAAAGATTTCCACTCGGATGCCCAAGGGAGTCCATACCACTTTCCTTGGTACATCATTCCTTCCTTTGCGAAGGGGATAATGTCCTTGCGGTACGAATCCGGTACGAGATCGTCGATGGGATACAGCCAGCCAGCGGACGCATACCGGGCGACATCGACGCAGTCCAACACGAACACATCGTATTGGCTGCCGCCCGCCATAAACGAGGCGACAAGCTTCAGCACCGCGTCGCGACCGTAGGGAAGAACATTGAGATTAACCTTAATGTTCTTTTCCGCGGCGAGTTCCTGGAAGCGCTGCGTGAGGAACTGCACGTGGCCTGGGCCTTCGAGCGTGTTAAGCTCGACTCCGCTATTGCTCTGCGCCATCAGTGGAAACGCGAGCCCCAGGATCATCAGACCTGCGAGAAGCGCGAATCTGCTTTTTTTCATCATCGTAACCTCCTCCTTCAATTTCGATTCTGGATCGTAGAGATGATGCAAGCATTATCCAGTCAGATACGCGCGATCTGACAAGTGGAAATTATATGACATTTCTGGCAATTTTCTGATGTGCGGGCTATTCAAGAACTCTTTCTGGGCATTTAGCGTAGTCGTGCGGCAAAAGGCCAAATCGCTTCTTGAACTGGCGCGAAAAGTACGCGGTAGAAGAGTAGCCCAGTCGCTGTGAGAGATCGGCGATCGAATCGCACTGTTTCTCTCTTATGAGTCGGGCAGCTTTGCGCAGCTTGCACTCTTTCAGATACGCACTGAAGCCTTCGGGGCTGTGCTCCTTAAAGAGTCGGCTCAGGTAGCCTGAGCTTATTCCAAAGCGCTGGGCAACTATCTCCTGCGTAATGTTTCTGTCGATGGACTGAGAGATAAACTCACGTATCTCCGCGATGAGTTCGCGATTGTTCTCATCAGAAGAATTCTGAACGGAATCTTGCAGCAATCTAATTTTGTTGTCGGTCCATTCGAGAAATTCAGCGATACCGGAGAGTTGCTGTACTTCCTCTCTCATGATCACATGGGACAGCTCGATGCTCTCTTTATTTTTTGCTTTCTTTTGGTACATTTCATTGATCAACTCAGAGATGTGAACAAAATAGTCGCGTATCATCACGGGCGGGAAGCTTTCCTGTTCCATTTTAGTGAGATTTTTCACGAGCGCTGTTTTGAAATCCTGATATTTGTCGCCGACGAGATAGCCTTTGAGCTGATCCATGGAAAAAGTCTTCCACGCGCACGTCTGCGTCCCTTCGTGGTAAAATACATTGCCGTAACCGCAGTACAGCTTTTTATCCAACACTTGCACCAGGTCGCGATAGATGTGTGGAAACTCGGCGGTCTCTTCGCACGCTTCGGAGAACACAAAATTAGAGTGGATCTTCTGCGCGTATCTGAACATAGCCCCAACGGGAAGTGTGAATGTTGAGTCGACAAAGAACAGACAGATAATTCCTCCTGCGGGATAGCGTATGGACAGCGTTCTCTCCGAGGGCATGAGCAAGTCCCACTGCTGCTGCAGGCTCTCCTCGCGCAACTCACGTTCCTCCCAGCTCAGACACTTCAACGGCACCGGGTCGTGCTCGATGAGGATGACATGGAAAGTAGAGGAACTATTTCGCAAACCTAGGATCTCGTAGATGTGCGCAAAATCTTCTCGGGAGAGACCTTCGGTTACAAGATTGATGATGAAGCGGTATGCGATGAGATGCTTGTTCTCATCGACCATTTTCTCAGTATCGAAGTCGAACGCGTGCTTTCTGGTCGGCTGCCCGTGCACCATGCTTCGGAGCGAATCCATAATCTTCGCGAGCGGATGCTGCACGTGATTGTTCACAAAGAACAGGTAGGACGCTATTCCCAAAATGAACAGGAGCGTGAGAGCGATATTGAGACGCTGAGAGTAGAATAGATTTCTCTGGAAGATCGAGGAGGACACCACGAGGGCGGTCGAAATTCTCTGGTTGGGAAGAGGTTTCCAGATGACCTGCCACTTTTTGTCGCTGCCCTTCCAGAGCGCGGTCGTTTCGATGTTTTCGGGGCGCGTCGCGTTTACCCAGGCGGGAATGGTGGTGCTACCATAACTGAAAAGAATCTGACTCGTTTCATCTTCTATCATGAACCTTGCCACGGTTGGGTCAATGATGTTCCGAATTTTGTTTTCCAGAAACGACGCGCTCACCATGTAGAGAATGATGCCGCGATTCCTCGATGTGTCGGTTATCGGGTACTTGATGAAATAGATGAGCGATTTTTCATTCGCGCTGTTCAGCAGTTCCGGCGAGAGCCATCCGCTCGAACTCGTTTTTTTGATGATACCGTTGATGATTCCCTGAAGCTGCGTGGCGGTAAAAAAATTCTCAGCGCTGCGGCGCATTCTCTGATCGGTGACAATGGCCCCATCCTCTCGGTAAACAATGATGCTTCTGAGCCACTCGTTTTGCACAATTTCATTCGCGATTTCTCGAGTCAGATTGGATGCGCCTTCTTGGCTCTTGTCATAGATGAGAAAATTCATCATCGAGGAGTTCTGGAATGATCCAAACTGATCGAAGACCATTCTCGAGAGCGGAGTGAGGACCGAATCGTCGAGCTTCTGACAGATGATTTCAGCTTTCTGATTGTAGTACTCTATTCCCGCGGTGCTGAGGTCCTTGTTCGAGAGGTAGAGCAGAAGGGCGGAGTTCGCGAAGAAGAGTATAAAAATGGAAATGAAGAAAAGATTGAAAAAACGTTTGAAAAAGTTACTTTCTCTCATCCTGCCGCTTTCTCGCCATAGGATTGCATTGTTAAGAGGAAACTGTAAGCCTGCCTTACCTGTCTGTCAACTCACTTTTTCTTCGCGATAGATTCGCGTAAGCCCTCGGCTGCAAGATGCCGATAATCATGCAGGATACAAGTGCCCATGGAAGCAAAGAAAAAGACACAGCCCAAAGCCTCAGTCGTCGTCGCAAAAAAAAACGCGCGCCGCGCGGTGCCGTCGCGTTCGCCGCTCAAAACCGCGCGCGGCGTGTTCGCCCTTATTTTTGCCTGCGTCGGCGCGCTTGGGCTCCTCTCGATGCTCCTGTGGACAAAAGCTCCCACGCTCTGGAAACCGCTCGTGCTGCCGGGGCAGGCGCTGTTGAGCATATTCTCGTGGGCGGCCTACTATCTGCCGGTCTGGTTCCTGTGGGCAGCCGCGCTCACCTATGTGCCGAAATTTTGCCCCCGGCTTACCTACCTTCTCGGCACTTCCGCGCTTCCCTTCCTCGTGGTGACTGGTTTTGCGCGGCTTTCGACGAATCCGGGCGCTTTCTTCGACAGCCACCCCTCGATGGCGAAGGTTGGGCTCTCATCGCTCTATGCCGCCCTGGGATTTCTGTGCGCGGCGAGCCTCGTCGTCGTGATCGCCGGCTACATCAAACTCAGCGACTGGCTCAAGTCGAACGGCTACCTCAAAGCCCGCGCCGAGAAAAAAAATGGCAGCGGCCCCAGCTTTGGCGATCGCATGGCGACCTTGATAAAGAACGTTTCAATGAAACGCGCAGAGCGCCGCCGATTAAAAGAGGAGGCGAGGCTCGCGCGCGCCGAAGCCTTTGCGCAGAAGAACATTTCGCTCAATATTCCGGATGTGCCGGCTCCCGACCCGCTCAAGAGCGGAGAGCCAGCAACGCCAGCGGCAGTGTCGGTCGCGATGGCGGGTTCATTGATGGGCGCGGCGCCAATGGCGAGCTCGGCTCAGGCATCCGGAATCGCCGGCGCGCTTTCAACAGCTTCTATTCATGCGGCCGCGGCTGAACACGCCGCAAAATCGCCAGTTCCCGCCCCCGACCTCAACGCCGAGGGCATTTCCTTTACCTCGGTGCCGCCCGCGCGGCCAGCCGCCCCCGGCGAAGAGCCCAAGCGCGCCATCGTCGAGCGCATTCTCGACCGCAAAGCCGCTAAGACCTACCACGTGCCCATCGACGGTCTCCTCAACAGCTACCCCGACGGCCAGTACTGGATCGTCGACGACAAGACGCGGGCCAGCGCGGGCGTCCTCAAGGAGACCCTCGCCGAATTCGACATCGAGGCGGAAGTGACGGGCATCCGCAAGGGCCCCGTCATCACCATGTTCGAGATACTTCCCGCTCACGGCGTCAAAATATCGAAGATCACCAATCTCAGCGACAACATCGCGCTCCGGCTCGCCGCCTCCAGCGTCCGCATCGTAGCGCCCATTCCGGGCAAGCACGCGGTCGGCATCGAGGTGCCGAACGAGCGCCGCTCCATTGTCTCGCTGCGCGAACTCATCGAGAGCGAAATGTTCCGCCAGACCAAAATGGAAATTCCCGTCGCCCTCGGCAAAGATATCACCGGCGAAGTCCAGCTGATCGACCTCACCCAGACGCCCCATCTCCTCATCGCGGGCGCCACGGGCTCGGGCAAGTCTGTCTGCGTCAACTCGATCATCCTCTCCGTGCTCTACAAACGCACGCCTGAGGAAGTCAAACTCATGCTCATCGACCCCAAGATCGTCGAGCTCAAGCTTTACAACGACATTCCCCACCTGCTGACGCCCGTCGTCACCGAGGCGAAGAAGGCCTTCCAGGCGCTCCAGTACTGCATCTGCGAGATGGAACGCCGCTACTCGATGCTCGACGGGCTCGGCGTCCGCGACATCCGCTCCTACAACCGCCGCGTCCGCGAGCGCAACCTCGCGCAGGAAAAACTTCCCTATATTGTGGTTATCATCGACGAGTTCGCCGATCTCATGCAGACCACCGGCAAGGAGCTCGAGGCCACCCTGGCGCGCCTCGCCGCGATGTCGCGCGCCGTAGGCATCCATCTCGTCCTCGCGACACAACGCCCCAGCATCGACGTCATCACCGGCCTCATCAAGGCCAACATTCCCTCGCGCATCGCCTTTATGGTGGCGAGCAAATTCGACAGCCGTACCATCATCGACATGGTGGGCGCCGAAAAACTCCTCGGACGCGGCGACATGCTCTTCTCCGGCGCCCAGGACCCCTTCCCCGTCCGCATGCAGGGCGCCTTCGTCTCCGAAGAGGAAGTCGAGCGCGTCGTCGCCCACGTCAAAACCCTCGGCGAGCCCGAGTACATCGACGACGAAATCTTCATCGATGAAGAGGAGTTGAACGAACCCTCGCTCTTCGATGAAGACGGCAGCGATCCGCTCTTTCAGAAGGCCCTCGAAATCGTCCTCCAACAGGGAAAAGCCTCCGTCAGCTACATCCAGCGCCGCCTCAAGATCGGCTTCAACCGCGCGGCGCGCCTCGTGGAAATGATGGAGGAGAAGGGCATCGTCGGCCCCGCCCAGGGCTCCAAGCCCCGCGACATTCTCCGCAACCCCGACGTGTTCGAGGGTGGCGGGGCGCGTGGCGCTGGCGCCGATCGATCCGATGAGAACGAATTGGGTTAATGTCTGAGCGAGAAGTACACAGAACCGACCTTAGAGGAACGCTCACTGCGTAGCCGACGAGGTTCCCGAAGAGAATCGGCAGCTGGCCACAGACCCCTTTCAGGTACACCGAAAAGAGAATGGTCGGAACGCGATCGTCGCGAGCCCGCTCGCGAAAATCGTGGTCGACACTTAGAAACCCGTAAGCAGCGCGACCGTCACAGTCGCTGGAAACATGACCAAGAGTTGCTGGAAGGCGAAGATGATGAGCTTCCCAGGCGAAGGCGTTTCCTCCGGTACGATATGTTTACCGGTTTTTATGCAAGAATATTCAAAAGTTAAAGCGCCATGTCGGATTTCTTCCAGTATATTCATGGCGGCCTATGGTTCTCTGCATTGACGATGCGATTGTTCGATGACATCCTGAAGAGGAAAAAATAAAATCAACAATATAATTGGTATTGCGCAATACCGAAATAGGGAGTATATTTAATGGACAGGCTTTTGGCGGCCCCGCTTTTTCTCAGGCGCCTTACACCACTTCTAGCAGCAGGAAAGCTTGGATTCAAACCGCGCAACTGGCGCAAGACAATGGCATTTTTGCTGGAGGAAGGGCTTTCTGAGGAAGATGTCTATGACATTGTCGCAAAGCTGAAGCCTGAACACTACCATCAAGGGCCAGAGCCAGATGAGGATTGCTCTCCCGGAGAAGTCATGGTGTTCTTTTTCCCATACAGACGCCAGGCTCCACGAAAGGATACCATACTTTTGTATATCAAACTGAAGATATGGACCGACATCAATGGCGATGCCGGTGTGGTGATGTCTTTTCATGATGAAGGAAATTATGACTAAGCAACTACCGTGTCCCCGCTGCGGCACAACCCGTGATGTCGACATTGTCGAACGCGAAGAGAAGGTGACGATACATGGCAGAGAAGTGCCTTTCACCGCTCAATTTTCTCGCTGCATGACCTGCGGCGAGGAATTCGAGGCGCCAGGTCAGCTCGACGCGAACCTCGCCGCGGCCCGCGAGGCCTATGCCCGTCTCTACGAATCACCGAAGCCTGAAGAGCTGGTCGCGCTCCGCACTCGCTACGGCGCCAGCCAGAAGGCTTTCAGCATTATTCTCGGTTTCGGCAAGCTCACGATGAACAGTTATGAGAGTGGCTCGTCGCCCGATTCGACAAACCGCCTTCTTCTCAAGCTCGCGGCCAAGCCATATATCTTCAAAGAGATGTATAGCATCAACAAGAACAGAATCGGTGCTCTCCAGCGTCAGCGAATCGAGGCCTCCGAGGCTTTTCGGTCCGCGATGGAATGGGATGGCCTCGAAGCGCTTTCGGCCTCCTTGACAGCGCTTCAGCGTGAGAAAATCGAAGTCTGTGCGGGCCAGAATGGTCTGCCGGTGTCGGAACAAATCGCTCGCTATGTAGGATGTGAATCTTTCCAGGATTACTCGCGGCTTTACGCCGAGGCCCAGTGGACAAGCGGAACGACAAGGCAAATACCTGGCGCTTCTGTGCTAGTGAATTCTGCATTGGGGGTAGCCGGATGAGTGGCGATATCAACGAGCGTTTTACGAGCTTTCTTCATACAATTCAGCTTCAAGATATTCGTCCTATGGAGCTTCACTCAAAGGCGTCTGGTTCTACACCACCTCAAGGAAGCGGACTCCAACTTGAGTGGAGATATGCCTTCGCCAAAGGAGATCCGATAGCGTCGCAACTTGAAATAAAAGTGTTTCGTCCGAAGTATGAATTCAATATCAAATTCAACGGGTCGATAATCTTTGAGCATACTTCGAAATTCATTATCAGCTTCAAAGTCATTAACGCAGAAGCCTATGAACAGCTCTGGGCTGAGGAAGACCTTCGAAAAGCCTTCATGGAACAGCAGATCCAAAAAACACTCTGGCCATTGTTACGTCAACACATTCACGATGGCATGAGTCGCCTTGGACTAAGCCCAGTGACTTTGCCGTGGGTTCTATAACTTTTAATTGAGCCAATTTCAAAAGCAACAGACTTTTGAAATTGGCTCAATATAAATGATAGGCGTATTTCGTAAACCGATGCTATCCGAGTTGCTTTTTCATTTTTGCTACTCTGTAGCTTGACACCACAAATATACAAAGTATATACTTTAAGTATGGAGAATGTTATGAAAGCCATTGTTCAGAAATGGGGCAACAGCCTTGGAATCCGGATACCCGCGGTATACGCAAAAGAGCTGGACCTCAAGAATGGCGTGTTTGTGGATATTGTAAAGGATAGTGGGAAAATTATCATTCTTCCACCGAAACCGACACTCGAAGGTCTTCTCTCTGAAGTCACCCAAGAAAATATGCAGGACTATATTGATTCTGGCTCTTCGGTGGGGAAAGAGGCATGGTAGGCAATAAGGAGTATGTGCCTGAGCGCGGGGATATTGTGTGGCTCGATTTCAATCCGCAGCTGGGGCATGAACAGCGGGGAAGACGGCCAGCTTTAACGTTGTCATTCAAGGCGTATAATGAAAAAATAGGGCTAGGGCTTTTCTGTCCGATCACGAGCAAAGTAAAGGGCTATCCCTTTGAGGTTGAGATACCATCGGGTTTGATTCTGGGAGCCGTATTGAGCGATCAAATAAAGAGTCTCGATTGGACAGAGAGAAATATCGAGTTCATAGAGAAGATCGATAGCGCTAAGCTCCAGGAAATCATTGAAAAAATCGAAGTAATACTAAAGTAGCGTTTTACTTACTGTCACAATCGGTGATAATCATCTGGTTTTTATGCAAGAATATTCACAATTGCGCAAACGCCTCGAGGCTCATATTCTCCTGGACCTGATCGTGCGCGATTAGAAGATATTTCCATGGTTTCTTCCCGAGGTTTTTATTGAACTCCGTCGCACGGCAGCACCACAGCTCGGCGGCTTTCTTTTTTTCCCGCACGATGGGGTCGTTGAGTTCATTTCGCGCTTTGGTCTCGGCCATATAGATGGCGTGGCGGGTTTCCGCTACAAAATCGGGAATATACTCGCATTGCTGGAACCCTTCATTGTAGTTGATCTGAAATTGGCCCTTGGCGGGT
>JAKALZ010000286.1 GCA_021813065.1 bacterium | reverse complement strand
AGCGCTCGGTACTTTGTCGAGATGAGCTCGGCTGCCCGCAGAAAGACCGCGGCGCGCTCCTCCCACGGCAGCGCCCCCCATGTATTCTTCGCCTCGCGCGCCGCTTCTACCGCCGCCCGCGCCTCTGCCTCCCCCGCCATGTGGTAGACGCCGAGCGACTCGCCGCGCGCGTCCGGCCGCCGCATCACCGCGGTCTTCCCGGTGCGAACTTCCTTTCCCCCGATGATACAGGGAATCTCGACCTGCCTCGATCTGAGCGCCTGCAGCTCCGCCTTTAGCGCTGTCCGCTCGGCCGATCCTGGAGCATACTGCAGCACAGGTTCATTTACTGGATCGGGAATGGTGAAGATTCCGTTGTTCATGGGCGACTCCTCAGTGTCGATTGTGGGCGCGGCCCACCGGTTTCGTCAAGGCGGTTTTTTTCCCGAATCGGCGCGGGAACTCTTGATCGCGGCGCGCCGCGGCCTGTAGGATGACCCAAGAGGTGCATAGTGCGAGGAACGAAAACGCTGAAAGTGTTCGTGATTGTTCTGGTGCTGGGATTCTTTGTGGGGGGCCTGGCGGTGGGACAGATCGGCCCGGCTCTGAGCGGTTTCCTTCAGCTTCAGGTTACGCCCGCGAGGCTCGTGACGGATTTCACCGCCGTGGTCGGCGTAGGACCGACGCTCGTCAATGTCGGGGCGGTCGGGACACTGGGCTATATGTTCCTGCGGTTCAACAAACTGGAATTGAGAGGAGCTGAGCTGGCGGCGCTCTTCACCATGATGGGCTTCGCTTTCTTTGGAAAAACCCTCTTCAACTGTATTCCGATCTTACTGGGAGTGTCGCTCTCCGCGCTTCTCGTGCGGAGGAAGCCCCGAGATTACGCGCTCATCGCGCTGTTCGGCACCGCGATGGGCCCTCTCATCACGTTCATAGCCTTTGAGCTCGGCATGCGCCAGATTTTCGCGCTGCCGGGCTCTTTTCTTATAGGGACGGGCATCGGCATGATTCTTCCTCCGATCGCCATTGCCATGCTGCGCATGCATCAGGGCTACAACCTCTACAACATCGGCCTCTCGGCGGGCTTTGTGGGCCTCTTCACCGCCTCGCTTTCCGAGGCTGCCGGCGCGGACATTCTGCCTCTCGAGATGTGGGGTACCAAACCCTCACCCCTCCTCATCGCGATTGTACCCGCGATCTCGGTTGTCGCGCTGGTCTGCATTTTTCTCGAAGATCCCCGCCGCGCGAAGAAAAATTTCAAAGAGGCATTCTCAGATCTGGCTAAAATAATATCGATGACCGGCCGACTGCTAAGCGATTTCGCGGATTATGTGTCTTCCAAGGGATCGCTTCTCAACGCCGCGGTCATGGGCCTGCTCTTCTGGGGCCTTTTGCTCATCCTGCGGGCTCCGATCAACGGCCCGGTGCTCGGCGGGCTCTTTACCGTGATCGGATTCGCGTTCTTCGGCAAGCACCCGAGAAATGTCATCTCGGTCGTGCTCGGGGTCGTAGCGGCGATTCTTATTTTCGGCAAGGATATCTACACCCCGGCGCCCCTTCTCGCGATTCTCTTCTGCACCGCCCTGGCTCCCCTCGCGGGAGAGTTTGGGCCTGTGGTAGGCTTTGTCGCGGGCTTTCTCCACCTCGTCATCGTGGATCGAACGGGCACCTGGCACGGCGGCATGGATCTGTACAACAATGGCTTCGCGGCGGGTCTCACCGCGACGCTGATTGTCTCGATCATCGAGTGGTATCGATCCGCGCGAGAGGCTTGAGCCGGATCACCGGCTGTGCACAAGGAGTACACGCATGAAACGGCACGAACTGTATGTCCAGCTCATCAGCGAGCTCGCGAATTTTTTGCTCCACGGCAACCCGAAAAAGATGGTTATTTCGATGCATCTCGAGCCGGACGGCTTCCACATCGCGGCTATCGACGACCGGCCGCGCACCGACAAGGAAATTTCGGATATGGAGCACAGTCTCATGCTGCACCAGAGACCCGAACTCGCCTCCTATTATGGTACAATGATAGGACACGATCTTCTGGGCAACTCTCGGCTCGAGCTCATCGGATTCCAGATTAAGGGAGTCAAGATTGAGCGGGTGCCGGAGGGCGGCGTGATGATCAATCTATGGATTGGCAACGAAGGCTTTGACCCGGCGATGTTCTCGATCAACGAGGGGTCAGGCAAGGCCTGAGCGCGGGAAGGACACTGAGGATGGCTGCATCGATACTCTGGTACGATCTCGAGACGTTCGGGCGCGACCCCCAGCACGACCGCATCGCGCAGGCGGCGTTTATCCGCACGAATGAGGAGCTCGAGGAGATCGCCGAGCCTCTCGTGCTCTACTGCAGACTCCCGCCCGACTATCTTCCCGACCCGGAGGCTTGCTTTATCCACGGTATCACGCCGCAGGAAGTGCAGGAGAGGGGCCTTCCCGAGTACGAGTTCGCCCTGCGCATACAGCGCGAAATGAATGTGCCGGCCACGACGGTGGCGGGCTACAACTCTATCCAGTTTGACGACGAGTTTATCCGCCGGCTCTTCTACCGCAATCTCCTCGACCCCTATGTCAGAGAGTACAAGAATGACAATTCGCGCTGGGATGTCATTAATCTGATGCGAGCGGTCCACGATCTTAAGGGCGAAGGCTTCAGTTGGCCTGCCAACAGCGACGGCAATCCCATCTTCAAACTCGAGGACCTGGCGAAGGCGAACGGCATCGCGCACGAAAACGCCCACGATGCTCTCTTCGACGTGCGGGCTACTATTGGCCTCGCGCGCAAGGTGCTCCACCGCTACCCCAAGGTCTACGGCTGGTACTACCAGCACCGGCGGCGCGAGCGCCTCGCGCCTCTCGTCAACCTAGCGCGGCACGACCGCATGCTGATCCACACATCGCAGCTCTACACACGGCCCGAGGGCTGCTCGACGGCGATCGCGCCGCTCGGACTCATCGAGGCCGACCGCCACGCGCTCGTCGGTTACGATCTGCGCGTCAACCCCGAGCCTTTCTCGGCCATGTCCGAAGATGAACTCCGGGATCTGCTCTTCACGGAGCGCGCGGAGGCCGGCCCGGCTCGCCCGCCCCTCACCATGATCCGCCTCAAC
>JAKALZ010000285.1 GCA_021813065.1 bacterium | reverse complement strand
GTCCTCGTGCAACAACGTGCCAAGCAGGACGACGCGCATTTGCTCCAGATCGCCGGCAGGGATCGCGTCCTGGGTCAGCCAGTCATAGGTCTGGTTCCTGCCGTCAAAGGTTCGTACTGAATCATTATCCTCGATGTCGTCTGCGATGAGGAGGTCGGGGCGATATTGTTTGTATCGCATACCGCGCAGGCTCTGTTCGGCCGAGGCGAAGGTGAGCTGCGCATCGTACTTGGTGAGCACGATGGAGGAGCCCCACTGCGATTCTTCCGTCTTGAATGGCCCCAAGTCGCCCCGTAGCATCTTGTTGCTTTCAAGCTCCTTGCGGGTATTCATGAAGTGCTGCTTTGATTTCTGCTGTGTGCGACTCGCGATGATGCCAAAGTGCTTCTGTGGTGCGCCCAATAGCGACCAAATAGAGAGTGCGGTATTCAGGATCGTGGACTTCGCGCTGTTACGCGCACCCATGACGACAATGGTCTTGTGAGCAGGATTACCCGCGAGCATGAACATCTCGCGATGAAACGGGGCGAAAGGGTGCTTAATGTAGTGGCCGAAGTAGCAACCGAAGAACAACTGGAAGTTTTCTCGTGCAGCCTTCCTCCGAAAGTTTTGGTCATGGACCATCAGGTCAATGATTCCCTGCAGTTCAGACTCCATGATCCTTCGTTTGATTTTCTAAGGCTGCCACGAGTTCGATGCCACGCCGCAGGAGCGCTTCCTGTTCAGGCGACAGCATCGTTTCCTGCTCAACCTCCGCCGTCACATGCAGTTTGTTGGCGTAGTCAGGATGATGGTTCATGAGCCAGAACTTAATCGCGCCGAGGTTCTTCTCCTTGATGGCGGAGATGAGCTGTGAGATTGCGATGTCGCTCACGAGTCCCTTGCCCTCAGACATGGCGGTCTCGACCTTCTCCGCGAACTCTTTGTCATCCGAACGCCAGCGATAGAAGGTAGGCTTGGAGACACCTGAATGTTCAATGGCGATGTGTATGACTGGATTCTTCTCGAGTATTTCAAGGAACTTTTCCTTGTCCCGCTTCATGCGAGTGCTAACCGTTTTCCGCTGATTTTCCTTCATAGATCTTGGCGGCCTTCCGGCCGGTTAGCTTCTCCCACCGATTAATCGCAGTGAGGCAATATTCAGAATCGACCTCTACGGCAAAGCAGCGACGTCTCGTTTGCTCGCATGCAAGAAGTGTTGTTCCGCTTCCAAGGAAGCCGTCGAATACGATGCCGCCAATCTCGGCGCTGTTGAGTACGAGACGGCGAATGAGGTTCAGCGGCTTGGTGGTCGGATGTAGCGTACTTTTAGTGGGGCGAGGACAGAACAAGACCGACTTATCTTTGGAGCGTCGAAACTTATGGGTGCCATGCCAGCCGTAAACGATTAACTCGTGCTGCGGAGTGTAGTCGAGTCGTCCGATGACTGATTGTTGCTTTACCCACACCAAGAGCTGCGCCATCTTGAATCCAGCATCGACCATGCCGTCGCGCAGAGACCAGACCATCTTGTCAGCGTTAAAGATATAGACGCTGTTTTTCTTGGCGAGGTACGGCAATACTGCCTCAAGCCACTCCTTACTGAATTGCCGATACTCAGTGTCTGATTGGAGCTGGTCACCTGCGATGTCTTTATCCTTTGCGAGGGTACGGAAGCTACGCTTTGATTCTGCAACTGCTACGCCGTAGGGTGGATCACTACAGATGAGATCGACCTTCTCCGAACCGAGAAGTCTTTCGAGGAGCTTCGGGTCACGGCAATCTCCGTATGCAAGCCGGTGATCGCCGAGCTGCCAGACCGTATTCAGTCTAATTGAGTTTTCGGGCTTTCTTGCCGCTGATTTTTTCATAGCGATTTTTGATTAAGGTTGCGAATATAGGATCGATCTCACAGAGAAATGCACGGCGTTTCATTTGTTCACAGGCCACCATGAGGCTTCCCGAGCCTGCTGTCAGATCGAGTACCGAATCACCGACACGAGTGCATCGGCGTAAAGCTTTCTCATGGAGAGAGGGTGGCTTCTGAGTAGGGTGTTCGTACTGCGTTGCCGGTAGTCGCTTTGCAAGCCAGATGGCGTAGAGGTCGATAATGTCGTCAATGACGCGCGCACCACTGCCGACCTCCTTATTAGCAATCGTGTTGAGATTCTTGATGTGGTCATTGATATAGGGGACACCAATCGTTCCATACACCGCAAACTCTGTGCACTTGTTGAACGCCACCTTAGGTGTGGGCATCGCGTTGTCTTTTACCCAGACACATAGTCGTTTGGAGTCGATACCAAGCTCTTGGTACAGCTGTTGCAGAAGCCACACCCAGCGTTCATCGCACCAGAAGACGTAATGCGCGTCCGGCCTACTTACCGCGATGCTGTTTTGGATGAGGGATCTCATAAACGCTCGATACTCATCGAGCGTCCTATCATCTCGCTCGGCACCGCCATACTTTCCGTTCTTGCCGCTGTATGACCATTTGATATTGAAGGGCGCGTCTACGTCGACGAAATTTATCTTGTTGTTGCCGACGAGCTTCTGCACCATTGCAGGATCAGTTGCGTCCGCACAAAGAAGCAGGTGGTCGCCGAGCTGTAGCAGATCGCCGAGGTGTACTGTCGGCTTTTTGATCTTTGCGAGTTCAGCAGTTTCATCGAATCCATCATCCTCAATTTCGAGCTGGTCATCCCAGAGATGCGACAGATCATCTTCGCCTAAGAGGTCGAGCAGAAGGCCTTGATCAAATTCACGTAAGCGCTCGAAATTCCACTCTCCGCGCAGTGCGTTGCTCGCGATGAGATATCGGTGGAATTCTTTTTTGGTGAGCTTTCGGTTCGGCGCTCGGACGTCAATTTCGACATCGGTCATACCCATCTCGAGCATTGCCTGCTGGCGATGTGCACCCGCAACGATAGTCCCATCGATATCGATCACGATAATCTCGACGTATCCATCACGCCGTATACTCTCCTTCAACTTACTGAACTGCTGCACGGTATTGATGTTCGGATTGTTCTCGCACAAGGTAAGATCTCCTGCGCGTCTTTTCTCGGTGTGCCACTCGAGTTTCTTAGTCATATGATTTTTCTAATAGACTGCTAATAGAAAAAGC
>JAKALZ010000284.1 GCA_021813065.1 bacterium | reverse complement strand
GCCCCTTTCGAGGGGCGGCCGCGCTGCTTGTGGCAAAGCGGCAAAGGGGTATTGTCGCTAGGGCGGCTTCCGCGCCTCAGTCTTCGCTGGACATGAAGGGGTAGCGCCACGACGCGGGCGGCGCGAAGTTCTCCTTGATCGCGACGGCGCTCGCCCAGCGCAGCAGGTTGAGGTAGCTGCCCGCCTTGTCGTTCGTGCCCGACGCGCGCGCACCGCCGAATGGCTGGCGCCCGACTACGGCGCCTGTCGGTTTGTCGTTGATGTAGAGGTTCCCCGCAGCGTTCTGCAGCGCCGTGAGCGCGCGCTGTATGCGCAGCCGGTCGGTGGCCATGATCGCGCCGGTAAGGCCGTAGGGCGAGGTGCTGTCCACGAGCCTGTACGCGGCCTCCATGTCGCGGTCGTCGTACACGTAGGCCGTGAGCACGGGGCCGAATATCTCGTTGACCATGGTTTCCGAGCGCGGATCCTGGGTGAGGATGAGGGTAGGTTCGATGAACCAGCCTTTGGCGCTGTCGCAGCGGCCACCGGCCAGCACTTGTGCGCGCCCGCTTGCGCGGGCGCGTTCGATATAACCCTGGATGTTGTTGAAGGCGGCCTCGTCGATCACCGCGCCGACAAAGTTGCGGAAATCGGTGATTTCGCCCATCGGGATCGAGGCGATTTCCGCCGCGAGCGCGTCAAGGAACTCGTCTGAGCGCGACACGGGAATGTAGAGCCTCGAGGCAGCCGAGCACTTCTGGCCCTGGTACTCGAAGGCGCCGCGCAGAATTGCCGCGACGGTGGGCGCGAGGTCGGCGCTCGGGTCGACGAAGATGAAATCCTTGCCGCCCGTTTCGCCGACGATGCGCGGGTACCCCAGGTAGGTTTCGAGGTTCGCGCTGATCTGCTTCCAGAGCGAGCGGAACACCTCGGTCGAGCCGGTGAAGTGGAGTCCGGCGAAATCCTGGCTCGCGAGCACGGCATCTGAGATCGCCGCGCCGCTGCCCGGCAGAAAATTGATGACGCCCGCGGGCAAGCCCGCCTCCATGTAGATCTTCATGAGCGTGTAGTTCGAGTAGACGGCGGTGGAGGCGGGCTTCCACACCACGGTATTGCCCATCATCGCCGGAGCGGTGGGGAGATTCGCGGCGATCGAGGTGAAATTGAAGGGCGTCACGGCGTACACAAAGCCCTCGAGCGGGCGGTACGCGGCGCGGTTCCACTCGCCCTTCGTGTTTTCAGGCTGCCGCGCGTAGATCTGTTCCATATATTTCGGATTGAAGCGCAGAAAGTCGATCACCTCGCAGACCGCGTCGATCTCGGCCTGGTGCGCGGTTTTGGACTGGCAGAGCATGGTCGAGGCGTTCATCAGCGCGCGGTATTTTGTCGATATCAGTTCGGCTGCCCTCAAAAAGACTGCGGCGCGCTCCTCCCACGGCAGCGCAACCCACTCGGCCTTCGCGTCGCGCGCCGCTTCTACCGCCGCCCGCGCCTCTGCTTCTCCCGCTCTATGGTAGACGCCGAGTATCTCGCCATGCGCGTCCGGTCGGCGCATCACCGCGGTCTTCCCGGTGCGCACTTCCTTTCCGCCAATAATGCAGGGAATATCCATCTGTCGCGATCTAAGCTCCTCAATCTTCGCTCTCAGTGCGACTCGTTCGGGCGATCCAGGGGCATAATTCAGCACAGGTTCATTTACAGGATCAGGAATTTTGAAAATTCCGTTGTTCATGCGCGACTCCTTTTTATTGATTGTGGGTTCGCGTCAGACTTTCGTCAAGGTAAAATTCTTTCAAATTGATGATTGCACGCTTGATCCCATTGGCGCGCGGCTTTAGGATGGGGCCAGAGGTTGATGGTGCAAGGAACAAAAACACTGAATGTTTTTATTGTAATTCTGGTGCTTGGTTTCTTTGTGGGGGGCATGGTGATGGGGCAGCTTGGACCTGCCCTGAATGGATTCTTGAGGCTGCAGGTTACTCCTGCGCGCTTGGTGACGGACTTTACCGCGGTGATGGGCGTGGGGCCGACACTCGTCAATGTGGCGGCGGTCGGAGCGCTGGGCTATTTATTTCTAAAAATAAACAGACTTGAACTCAGGGGAGCGGAACTCGCGGCGCTGTTTACCATGATGGGCTTCGCGTTCTTCGGAAAAACCGTCTTCAACTGTGTGCCTATTTTGCTGGGGGTATCGCTCTCGGCGCTTCTCGTGCGCCGAAAGCCCCGAGACTACGCGCTCATCGCGATGTTCGGCACCGCGATGGGCCCGCTCATCACATTCATAGCCTTTGAGCTCGGCATGCGACAGATATTCGCGCTGCCGGGCTCTTTTCTTATCGGCACGGGCATCGGCATGGTGCTTCCTCCGATCGCCATCGCGATGCTGCGCCTGCACCAGGGCTACAATCTCTACAATATCGGCCTGTCCGCGGGTTTCGTGGGGCTATTCACGGCCTCGCTCTCCGAAGCGGCGGGCGCGGATATCCTGCCGCTCTCCATGTGGGGCACTTCGCCTGAGCCGTTGCTCATCGCGATCATCCCCGCCATTTCTCTCATCGCGATGTGTTGCCTCGTGGCGGAGAATCCCAAGGGGGTAGGCCAGACCTTCAAGGAAGCCTTCGGCGATTTCGCGAAGATTTCGACGATGACCGGACGGTTGCCGAGCGATTTCGTGGATTATGTGTCGTCGCGCGGCGCGCTCCTCAACGCCGCGATCATGGGGCTGCTCTTCTGGGGCCTGATGCTTTTCCTGCGCGCGCCCATCAACGGCCCGGTGCTCGGAGGGCTCTTCACCGTGGTGGGTTTCTCGTTTTTCGGAAAGCACCCCAGGAACGTAGTGTCGGTGATGCTCGGCGTCGTAGCGGCGATTCTTTTCTTCGGTTTGGACATATACTCGCCGGCTCCGCTACTCGCGATTCTCTTCTGCACGGCGCTCGCGCCTCTCGCTGGAGAGTTCGGACCCGTGGTAGGCTTCATCGCCGGATTCCTGCATCTCGTCATTGTGGATAGAACCGGAACCTGGCACGGTGGAATGGACTTGTACAACAACGGTTTCGCGGCAGGGCTCACGGCTACTCTGATCGTCTCGATCATCGAGTGGTATCGATCCGCGCGAGAAGCCTGAGCCGTAAT
>JAKALZ010000283.1 GCA_021813065.1 bacterium | reverse complement strand
TCGAGCGAGCTCGGTTTGACGAGATAGTCGAAGGCGCCCGCCTTCATCGCCGCGATCGCGGTCTCGAGGTCGCCAAACGCGGTGAGCATGATGACAGGCACCGTGGGCAGAATGGTGCGCAGCTTGGGCAGGGCCACGAGGCCTGGCATGACCGGCATGCGAATATCGAGCAGAATGGCGTCAGGCACCACATCTCCCGCCTCTACGAGATCGAGGGCTTCCCGACCATTTTTAGCGATTTTGCAACTGTGACCCATTTTCTGCATGCTTATGGAGAGCACTTTCTGCATCGATGCGTCATCTTCAACGACGAGCACGGTTCGCCTTTTTTCTACGCTCATGTTTCCTCACGCGCGGCAATCTCGGGATAAGAAAGGGGACAGCCGCCGTATACTCACGATAATTTACAAACTGTAAAGGAAAAGTATACTTATCTTGTAAGAGAATGAGAAGCAGATTCAGCGCGTTAGCCATGAAAAAGCGCGCGAAGCCGAGCTTTCCTCCTTCCCAAGCAGTGAGACTCGCTGAGAAGAGCAGAAACCACCAAAAGCCAGGGTGTCTGCATCTGCTATAGCTGCCTAATGTATACACGTGGCCAGGAGCGATCCTGAATTTTGCGAGGCCGGTCGGAATTTCGAGGAAGGTAGTCCAGGCGAGGAGGGTGCCCCCGAGGAGCGCGAGGATGAGAAGCATCGCACGAACGACTTCAGGCAGACCTTGCGCGCTTGTAGGGCCGATCAGGGGGATCGCGAACCCGAGCGCGATGAGCGCGTACCCGAATGTCTGCAGAAATCTGTGCCCCTTAAGGGGCAGCCTCGCGTTTTTCCAAAGGTAGCGCAACTCCGCCCCCAGCAACGCCATAAAGCCAATAATTATCGAAGCTATGGATACCATTCTGTGAAGTACTATGCTATAGTGTCGTCCAATATTCTAGATCCGCGTAATGTTGTGGGAGCATTTCAATGATATTGGATGTTTCGTCACTGATTCCCGCGCTTTCATTCTGTATCTATATCCCCTTTATCATCTTTGGCCTTGCGAATAAAAAAGAGCGTGTCAATTTTTCATTCCTGCAATACATGGGGCTTATGGCGCTGTGGAGTTTTGGCTCCTTCATGATGCACGCCAACACAGGGTTGTTCACGCCGCTCTTCTGGAACAGGGTGATGCTCGTCGGGCTGCTCGGCGGCCCCATAACGATCTTCGCCACACTCATCTATTTTTCCAACACAGAAAAGAACCGATACCGGATTTTTCTCTACCTCGGCTACGGTATCTATGTGTTCCTGCTGTATTTAAATTTCTCCGGCTCGATCGTCACGGACGCTGGCTTCGAGGGCAATGTATTCCACTACACACTCGGCAAAGGGGCGATAATCGCGTACTCGCTCTCGTACTTTTACTTGATTCTCGCGATTCTGCTGGTGCTCTGGGAGCTCCGATCCAATCACGATAAATTCCTCAAGCGATCGCTGCGGCTCGTGGTCACGGGCGTCGTGATCATGCTCTTTGGCGTCGCCTCGAACCTCTACGCCGCGCTTGGCCGCTATCCCCTCGACCTTTCGGCCGCGACGATCAACGCGGTGATCATATTCTTCAGCGTGTACAAATACCGGATTGTGCACTATTCAGCGGTGGTGCTCAACGTTTTTTTAACCATTTTGGTCATTATTTTCTCGAGCTTGAGCTACATGATCTTCTTTGTTCCGTTCTTTGGGCTCGATCAATTTGTACCGGTCTCTGAGCTCATCTTGCTCGCGGTGATTCTAGGAATTTTTTCCTCGCTGCTCCTCGCGCCACTCCGCACCGCGACCCAGGCCCTGCTCGAGAGAATCTATGGCGGTAAAAGTTTTCTGTATTACCAAGAGCTTCGCAAGTTCTCATCAGATCTCACCTCCATCGTGAGCCTCGAAGAGCTTGCCAAACTGACCGTAGACAACGTGATTTCAACGTTCAAGCTGGATTGGGCCTTTGTGCTGATCAACGATTTCAACGCCAGGCACTTTAGAATCATCGCGGCAAAGGGGCTCGAATTCGCGTCGGAAGCTGAGAGTCCCATAGGACCGCATGTGATCGTTCCCCGGAGCGACCAATTTGTCCAGGCGTACCAGATGCGCACCATGCGGCAGGACCAAGCGGGGTTGCAGCGCACAATTTCTATCAGACTCACCAAGGGCGAAGACCATGAACTTGTCGCCGCGAGCCTTGTGCTTCCCTTGAAATTCAAAGAACGCTTGAATGGCTTTATCGTGCTGGGGCCGCGCATGGAAAAGGATTACTACAACCAGTACGATCTCGAAATTTTACAGTTCCTCACGGATCAAGCCTCGGTCTCGGTCGAAAACGCTATCAGCTTCGAGCGCTTGCGACAGCAGCAGCGCAGGCTTCAGGAAACAAACGAAGAACTCATGCTGAGCCGCAACAAACTTGAGGCCTTCTTCGACGGTATCGCGACGCCGATTTCCATCCAGGACATCAACTACAACATTGTCACGGCCAACTACGCCGCGCAACGCTACTTCGAGAAATCGCAGGAGGAACTCATCGGCTCGAAGTGCTACAAGGCGTATTTTAACCGCGATCGCCCTTGCGCGGAGTGTCTGGCGCAAGATTGCCTCCACACCAAACTTCCCTTCAGCACCGAGAAGCAGGATGACCGCACCCAACTCACGTTTGCCCTGAATTTCTATTCGATTCCCACCCCGCAGGGCTCCATTGGCTCCTTCATCGAGTTCTTCCAAGACATCACGAAGCAGAAAACGCTTCAGGAAGAGCTGATACAGACTGAAAAGCTCGCGGGCATCGGCACGCTCGTGTCGGGAATCGCCCACGAAATCAACAACCCCCTCGGAGGTATCCTCGGCACCGCGGACCTCATGCTCCCCGAGACCCAGGAAGGGAGCGCGCTCCGCGAATACGCGTCGGATATCATCCGCTACGCGCAGAGCGCCGCCGATGTCATCAAGGATCTCATGCTCTACTCGCGCAAAACGCGCACCAGCGCTGAGATGCTCAGCATTGTCAACATTCTTGAGAATTCGCTCAAAATGGCGATGCGCGGCATCGACTTTGGTACCATCGTGGTTCGAAAATCCTACGATTCGGTGCACGAGATCC
>JAKALZ010000014.1 GCA_021813065.1 bacterium | reverse complement strand
TATCGTTTCGATTCTCTCGACCAAGATCAGCGCGAAGTATGGGCTGCTGACACCCTCGTCGGAAGAAGCAGCGACACCACAAACCCAAGCGTGACAAAACAGGCGCCCACGATGAAGGAAAGGCTCGAGGCTCGCTGGGGCACTCGGTCCTGAATGAAGGCGGTGATCTGAGGTCCAACAACGCCGCCCGCCGCCCACGCGGTGAGCACGACGCCATAGATAACAGTCATTTTGCTCGGATGGAAGAGTTCGGCCACCGCCGATGGCATGATACCGAATCCGCCGCCGTAACAGAGGAGCACCCAGCAAAGCAGCGCTGCGAAGAGGATCGGCTGTCTCGTGATGATGAGCGCCACGAAAATCACGAGCTCGCTGCCGAGCATGATCCGGAAGGTGGCGATTCTTCCCACCCTATCGGACACCGCGCCCCAGAAGAAGCGGCCGAAACCGTTGAAGAGCGAGGTGATGGCGATGAGGGTTGCGCCCAAGGCGGCGAGCGCAGAGGTGGTCAAACTTGGATTCGCCGCCGCGAGCAGCTTCTGATACATCGGCGACTGGAAGCCGACAACGGTGATCCCCGCGCTGATGTTGCAGAAGAACATGCACCAGAGGAGGAGGAAGCGCGCAGAAAAGATGTCGTTCTTTGCCGCGCGGAAGGCGCCGGTGGAAGGTACGGCAGCGGTTGCGGAGGGTGCTGCGCCATGCGCGCCCGTGGAAGCAGAAGGTGTGGCGCCACGCGCGTCAGTGAGTACGGCGGCGGCTGGGGGTGTGAGGCTAGATGCACCTGCGTATGTAGTGGCGCGCACGGTGCCCGCTGATATGGCCTGTTTTGCGTCCCCTGGATTCCAGCCTGCTGGCGGATTTCGCAAAAAGACAGAGCCCGTCATGGTGAGCGCGAAAAAAATCACCGCGAAGAGCAGAAATGCTGTTATGAGGTTGTTGCCCGTAAGCCCGAGGATGAGCGGCGCGAGCACCTTGCTCATCACCAGGGCGCCAAAACCAAAGCCCATGACGACAATGCCAGTCGCGAGCCCCTTGCGGTCGGGAAACCACTTCGCGATGGTGGTAACCGGCGTGACATAGCCGAGACCGAGGCCCGTGCCGCCGATCACCCCATAGCCGATATACAGAAGCGCGAGCGACCGAGTTGAAAGGGCGAGCGCCGCCACGAGGTAGCCGATACTGAAGAGCACGCTGCCGCTCACCGCAAGCTTTCGGGGGCCAACGCGTGGCAGAAAAACACCACCAATCGCCGCCGCGAGGCCGAGAAACAAAATCGCAAACGAAAAGATCAGCGAAACCTGCGAATTGTTCCACCCATACGCCTTCATGATCGGCGTCTGGAAGTAGCTCCAGGCGTAGACGGTTCCGAGGCATATCATGAGCAGTGTGGCCATAACGACCATGAACCAGCGATGAATTGGCGCCCGTGTAGCCTGTTCACTCATTCGAGATTTCCTCCGATTTTTGACGTAGCCGCGCACCTCGAGTTCATCTTGAATTCGACATTGCGTATGATCCAAAAATCTTTTATCGTAGAAGCATGATATACTGATTTGCCCATGCTGCGAAGAGCGCGCGCACGCCGTGGTGCACCCCATAATGACATGCTGCGAAGAGAGCGCGCGCGCCATCCTAGCGCTCCATACAATGGCATGCGTGCCATCGCGCCCATGAAAAGGAGCTTCGAGAATGAAAAAAATAGGGATAATCATATGTCACCGATATCACACCTGTGCGGCTGGAAAGTGCCTGCGCGCGATGCATAATCGCCAGGGAGCCTTTTCTATATACAAAAATGAAGAAATCGAACTTGTAGGCATTACGACCTGTGGGGGCTGCCCTGGAGGCAACATAGAATATGCCCCTGCGGAAATGATAAAAAACGGCGCAGAGGTCATTCATCTTGCGACCGGTCTTGTGGTTGGCTATCCGCCCTGTCCTTATCTAGAAGCTTTTACGCAATTCATTCCTGCGAAATATAACATTCCCGTAGTGATTGGCACCCATCCTATTCCCACAAGCTATTTTGAAACCCATACCCGACTGGGCACATGGAAGTCGGGCTCATGGCACGCAATCATACAAAATATCTTGACCGATGAGGAGACTCGAAAAGCGTATAATTGATACAGGCGTTTTGAAAAACGGCGCACGAAGGAGGATCACATGACGGGCACTGATACGGTTTACCAAGCGACATCGAGAACGGCCTGGATCAAGGTTTTCTTTGCTGGCCTTGGGGTTTATTTTCTAAGTCTGATCGTGATGGTGTTCACCTCCAATACCAATTTATTCCCGACCGTGGTGCTCATTGGAAATTTCCTCGTCCCGGTTACCTTTATTGCCTTTTTTTACGAGCGCCGCCATTTGAGCAAACTCGACATTCCCACCACTGCGTCCGTTTTTCTATACGGCGGGTTTTTGGGGGTGTTGGCTTCCGCAATCCTTGAACCCTTCCTTGTACGGCCTTCGGATCCATTTTCGGTCTTTATGATCGGTCTGATCGAAGAAGGCGCCAAAATAGCGGGTGTCATGTGGATTGCCCGTCGCAGGAGGCCGGTGTCGGAAGTCGATGGGCTCATCATCGGCGTAGCCGCGGGAATGGGGTTTGCGGCGCTTGAGAGCATGGGCTACACCTTTACCGAGTTTCTCTCGAGCCAAGGCAGCCTGAGCGCGACGGTCGGCACGATGCTCTTGCGGGGCGTGCTTTCGCCCTTTGGCCATGGAACCTGGACAGGAATTCTCGCGAGCGTGCTTTTTCAGGAGAGCACTGGCAATCAGTATCGCATAACGCGGCGGGTAATCTGGGCCTATCTCTTCGTGGTTCTGCTCCACGGGCTCTGGGATGGGCTTCCACCAGTCGTCGAATTTCTTTTTTCTTCCAATCTGTCGGTGCTCATTGCCCAGGCGGCAGTCGGCATTGCAGGTTTTGCGGTGCTCTGGAAGCACTGGCAGCGGGCGCAGCGTCCGCATCCGAGCAACCAAGCCCCACGGCAGGAATCAGTATGACCCGGCTGCTGACTCGCACGTGCTGAGACGCGATAAAACGCGCTGAGAGTTCAAGCATCGGCGAATTTTCTATTGCTTCTCCTCGATCACCATATCATCCTCGACATTCCTGGCGCGCGCGAATGTCTGAATACCCTTGAATGCTTTCGGCGTTACGAACATGCGCATGGCGAGCAGAAACACGATTCCGATTATTCCGCTCAAGAGAAATCCCATATTCGAACCAAATTTGTCCGAAATCTGCCCGACATACAGGGAACCTAGTGGAGTCGATCCTACAAAAACAAGGTTGTACGCGGACATGACCCGCCCTCTCATTTCGTCCGATGCTTGCATCTGCACCGAAGTATTGCACATGGTCGCGAACGCCGACATGCCAAAACCGCACAGCATGATAAGAAGGCCCGACAGAATTACGCTGTGCTGCACGCCCAATAGAATCATGGGAATAGAGAGGATAAAGCCGGCGCCATAAATGTATGCTGGTTTTGGCTCAAGTCGCCTCCCGCCCAAGGACATCAGCATACCCGCGGCCATCGCGCCCACGCCCATCGCCGACATCAAACCTCCATATCCGCTCGCGTTGAGCCCAAGCGTCAATTTCGCGAAGCTGGGGATGAGCACATTGAAATTGAGCTGGAAAAGGCTCACGACACCAATAAGAATGAGAAGGTTGAGTATCGTCGCGTTGTGGCGTATATATGAAATCCCCGCCTTCATATCGGAAAAGTAATCTCCGGAATTCGTTTTGCTCGGTACCCTGCCAGCTTTCATAAACGAAAGCCCGGCTATCACCGCGAGAAAACTGACGGCGTTGAGCGCGAAGGTCCACGGTATTCCTACGGCGGAGATCAGAATTCCGCCGAGCGCGGGGCCGATGATACGCGCGATATTGAATATGAGGCTGTTGAGCGCCACGGCGTTGACGACTGCTGACCTGTCGTGCACCTGTTCTGAGACGAAGGATTGGCGCGCGGGCCAGTCCACCGCTGTTACGATTCCTGTCGCCGCGGAGATGACCAGAACCTGCCAATATTGCGCGTGCCCTCCAAACGCGACCCATGCCATAATCGCGGCAGTGATCGCAAAAAGCGATTGTGTCCATATAAGAATCGTTCGCTTGGGAAAGAGGTCGATAATCGGCCCTATGAACACCGAAAGAAGAAGTGAAGGAAGATACTGAATGCTCGTCAATACGCCGAGCAAGAGCGGCGAATTGGTCAGCTTGAGCACGAGCCACGCCTGACCCGTATTCTGAAGCCACGTTCCGATAACGGAAACACCCTGCCCGAAAAACCAAAGCCGGTAATCTGACGACTGCAAGGCTGGCAAACGGCTTTTTAGATTCATAGGAGACATTCCTTTTTACGATTGAGGCTTTTATAAAAGCCCTAATTGCTTACACAATAATTCTTCCATTGTTCCAGGCTTAATATTATGAGAAAATACCAATAAAGTCGACCAATACATTTCTAAACCGTAATGAGGCAAATCGATCATGACATACTCTCGAATGATGCAAAAAAAGTGCAAAAAAGTCTTCGTGAAAACAACCTTGGTTTCCGCGCTGCTTTTCTGCTTCGTGGCGAATTCCTTCGCTCAATCTGGCGCGACAGCTCCAACGCACATCACTAACGGTGCGCTTCCCTCGTACCTCGATCGGACAGTCGCGATTGCCCAGGGCGCGTTGACCCAAGACTTGAGCTCAGGCGTCGCGAGCAGCGCGTCAGTGGCAATCATCGATCAAGGCAGGCTCGTGTACTCGGAAGGATTCGGCCTCGCGGACCGCGAGCACAACACCATGGTCAATAATGAGACTCTGTTCAATATCGGCTCGATAAGTAAGGAATTCACCGCTTCCGCCATCATGGCTCTCGTCGACGAGGGCAAGGTGAGCCTCGACGAAAAGGTCGTGCGCTATCTGCCCGAATTCACCATGGCTGATCCCAGGTACACGGATATCACGGTGAGAATGCTGCTGAACCACAGTTCCGGAATATCCGGTACTAATTGGGGAAATGGCATGGGGTTTGCTCCCGATCGCGAATACACAAAAGAAACGCTGCACAAATTATCGGAGCAGCACCTCAAATTCGCGCCTGGTGATTTCGCGGCCTACTGCAACGATGGGTTTACGCTCGCCGAGCTCGTGGTGGAGCGCGTATCGGGCATGAGCTTTATTGCGTATGTCGCTGAAAAAGTGCTCTCACCTCTCGGATTGACCCACACAGGGCTCAGCATAGGGCTCAGAGGAAATGTTCCGATGGCCTTTTACTACGATCCGGAGAGCGGAAAACGAGAACCACCAGAAGTCGTGTCGATTCTGGGCGCGGGAGGAATGGCGTCGACCGCTGAAGAGCTCTGCCGTTTCGCCTATTCGTTCTCGGGAAATGGTCCTCAGTTCCTCAGCCAGAAATCGAGCGCGGAGATGCGCATGGAGCAGCCTTCGCGCGCGAAGCTCAACTACGACCCCGCTACCTGGCCCTTCGGTCTTGGCTGGGATTTTGTGCGAAAATCGCCGTTTAGCGAGGCGGGAATCAAGGTGCTCGGAAAGGGAGGAAACACTGGCCGGTATACCTCTCAGATTATTACTGCCCCGGACTGCGGTATCAGCATCGCCATAGCGGAATCCGCCGCAGCGGCACCCGCCGCGATCACCGCGATGAACATGCTGGCGGCCGCCCTGGAAGATAAAGGTCTGCTTGTTCCGCACCATGCGGCGGCACCTGGGGCTGCGGTACCAGCGCGAGCGCATCAACCAATTCCCTCGTACTACTCAGAGTTCGGGGGATATTACGGCTCGACAGGATATTTACTCAGACTTGAATTCGATTTTGAGCGCAATGAACTGAAGGCTGCCGCGCTCTATCAAGGGCATGAGATGCCCTTGCCATCGGCTTTTTACAGCGATGGCACATTTATAGGTGAAAGCGGGAATTCGATACGCTTAGAGAGTATTAATGGCATTCGCTGCTCTATTTCCGAGATTCCCTTCGGAACAGAGGTGAATGCGCAGCAGCTAAAAGCGCTAGAACACCCGCAAGCCCTGTCGATCGATGTCGCGGGCACGCTCTGGCTGCGTCGCGATATCGGTCCTTTTGAGAGCAGATCCATGGCGCTCTTTAATCCATTCACCGTATCGAATACTGTACCGGGCCTGCCAGGATATGTCGACTTTGACGGCGTAAAGGAAGTGACATCTCCGAATACCGCGATGTTCGCCACAACTTTCTTGCGAGATCAAACTGAGCTTTCATTGTTCGAGCACGACGGACAGACTTGGGCGAAGCTCTCCTACAAAGTGATGAGCCCCGCCGCAGAGATGCCTCCGCTCGCGCGGGGATTCTCGGCGACCACCATTGGCAAAGAAGGATACAATGAGTGGCTCCGCGCGGATGAGGAACTCATGCTTCAGTTTGAAAAATCGAGCCACACCCGGGTGCGCGTCTACTCGCCAAGTCTCAGTCCGCTCTACGATAGCGCGATCGATTCCGGGGCAGCGCGGCTTGAAAAAGGTTGTCTCATCGAGCTCGCGGGGCTGCCCGGCGACCGTATTGCCCTCACTGCCATGGCGAAGGACTCCTGGACACTGGGCGACACGATGTCGATGTGGGATATCTCCGACGTCGATGTTTCGCCCGACGGCACGCGTGTTGTGTTCACCGCCTCCACTTCCATGCGAGATGGCAGCCTCATCAATCCTGTCCAACAGGTATTCATCAGCGATATTGATGGGAAGAACAAGCGGAGCCTGACGAGCGCCGACAGCCCAAGTTTTCACGCCCAGTGGTCCCCGGATGGTCGGTGGGTCTCATTCATCTCCACAAAATCGGGAAAGTTTGAGCTCTGGCTCACGCCCGCCGAGGGAGGCGAAGCGGTCCAAATCAGCCATGTGCAGACTGCGGTGTACGCCTACCGATGGTCGCGCGACGGGTCCCGCATAGGTTACATCGATCCGGATTCTTTCAGCGCCGAAGAACTCAAAGCGATTGCTGCTGGTAATGATCCTCAAATCGTCGATGAGCAGGATAAAATGGTGCATCTCTGGACGGTTTCGGCAAGGCCTGACGCACAGGGCTCTTACGCCACCCGAAAGATCACTTCGGGCAACTTCTGTGTGTCAGCCTGGGATTTTTCTCCCGATATGACATCTGTTGTCCTGGTGCGACAGGATCACCTTCTGCCTCTCTATGAATATCCTTCGATGATCTCCACGCTCGACCTCCAGAGCGGCGCGAGGAAGGATATCGTGCCGCCCATCGATAGAGGTTGCTACAACACGGTGAGCTTTTCTCCCGACGGGAAGCAGATTGCCTTCAGCACGAGCCACTCGTTCTTTACCCTTATGGATGTTTCGATCATTCCTTCGGTCGGAGGAACACCTATACTGCTCGCTAAGGATCAGAGCCAGAGTTCTCTGCTCAACACGCTCGGGCTCCTGGGCTGGTCGCCTGACGGCGCCTATGTCTATTACTCAAATGCTCGGGCAACTCAAGCAGCGATAACAGCTCAGCCTGTCGATGGCGGTCCGAGTCGCGACATCATCGCGCGGGGCTACATGGCCGGTGGAAAAATCAATAGCTCCGGCACGGCAATTGGGCTGATTCTCGAGGATTCTTCCAATCCATCGGAAGTTTGGGCGGCATTTCTATCGGGGAACAATGATCTGCGCGCGCAAAAAGTAACCTCACTCAATACAGGCGTTCCGGACGGCAAAATATGGCAGACAAAGATAGTGCGGTGGAAATCATTCGATGGGCGCACGATCGAAGGAATTTTAACTTTGCCAGCGGGAGTGCCGCCGGATGAAGGCTTCCCCCTCATCGTGGAGGCTCACGGAGGACCCTCATTCTCGTTCTTCGAGTACTACCCTGGCGGCAAAAGTTGGCTTATTAGCCCCGCGGGCGCCCTCGCTTCGCAAGGCTTTGCGCTCCTGCGCCCAAATGTACGAGGATCGACGGGGTATGGGGCGGAATTCACGTATGCAAATCTCGCCGATTGGGGCGGCGGAGACTTTAAAGATATTCTCGCGGGGGTCGATTCCCTTGCCGCGCAAAAAATCGCCGATCCGAATCGTGTGGCGATCATGGGCCAGAGCTACGGTGGCTACATGGCAGCTTGTGACATCACTCAAACCAATAGATTCAAGGCCAGCGTCGATATCGACGGAATCACCGACCTCACCAGCGACGCCCTGACTACCGATATTCCCCACTATATGGCTGACAACCTCGGAGGCTTCGTCTGGGAAAACGCCAAACTGTACCGGGACCGTTCGCCGATCACCCATGTCACGAAGGTGCGCACGCCAACCCTCGTGCTCCAGGGGCAGAACGACATCCGCGTCCCGCTCGGTCAAGCGCAAGAGTTCCACACCGCGCTCAAACTGTTGAACGTACCGACCCGCATGGTCATCTACCCCCGCGCGGGACACTACCCTGGCGAACCCGCCCAGCAGATGGACATGTGGGAGCGTGAGACCGAGTGGTTCCTGACCTATCTCGGAACGCCAACGCCATCGCCAACGCCACAGGCCGATGCAACCACGGGCGACAAACCTCCTGCGACGCGCTGACGAGTATGGGATTGCGTCAAGGCGATTGAACCAACGAAGGTTATAGGCCGCGGAACATGCCTGCATATAAAAAAGCCGCCCACGCGAGCGGCTTTTTTCGTGCCCAGAGGGGGACTTGAACTGGCTCTAAACACTATTCTACATTTATTCTACGGTATCTAAACGCTATATCTTAACCTTTCACTTTTCTTTCCCAGGGGCCAAGCGGCTTCCATACCATTTCTTCACTCGAATCTGCCATCTCAGATGAAGCGCACGGTAAAAGAAAGAGAGAAAGGTTATTTGCTACCTCGGAAAAAAGCTCGGGCGCATATGAAAGCTTTTGCCGCTTGCGGAATGCTGCCCACCGCACTTGCTTTAAACTTGAGAATTCAGGAGAGAAAACGACGCTTGGATCTATTTTTGTCTCACGCTGAGCGAAGGTGAGTTTCAGCGCTTTCGCAAGGATTTCCTGATCAAAGCTAAAATATCGGGAAAGAAGCCAAATGTCGAAGAAATCCTTCATCCTGCTGTTGAGATTCCCAAGCTTGACCATGGCTTCAAACTTTTCCGCTATTGCATTTTCACGGCTGTAACAGAGAAGATAGGGAGCTTCCTGATCCAACAGAACAGGAAACTCCTGGGATTGCGGGGCCGGATACATCGAATCGCCGAAACCAATATCGATCTTTAGCCGGATTTTGGCGACTGCGAGCGCAGCTTCAAAAGAAACACGAACCCCTTGATACATCGCATCCTCAGAAATGGGCTCTGTTTTGATTGTGTTCGCATCGTAGACAATTCCATCGTCGATGACAGTCTGTTCAAGAATTGCCCGAATCGCGGAAGTGATGGTTTCTTCTGAGTTTTCGAGGCGCCCGAGTAAGTCAATATCCATTGTCGATCGCGAGACTTCACTATGCCACACCATCAGTAGAAGAGAAAACTTCAAGTATGTATCTAGCCCGAGTACCCTTTCCCGACTTCACCGGACTTCGTATAGCTTCTCTTTGTTTTTAGAGAGGTCAACAAGGTAAACGCATTACAGCACTGAAATTCACATTATTGGCTAATAATAAAGGTGAAACGCAATAAAAAAGGCTTCCTTTCGGAAGCCTTGAAATTGCCCAGAGGGGGACTTGAACCCCCATGCCTAAACTATAATAATTTATTATATTATAAACATATATCAGTTTTTATCCACAATCAGTATACGTTTATTCTACGGACCTATATCATTACTGCATCCCAATCGCTCTGATCGAACCTACCAAGTAATGCTCAAGCACCATATACTCTTTTTATCAAAGCGATGAGCCGACCGCCATTCAATGGGGCTGGGAAGCTTAATGACTTTCGAAGCGCCAACCAATCCGGTCTGTCAGCCTCGAGATCAGCGAGAAGTTCGCGCAGTGAAAGCAAAAGCTTAATCGGTATATCGATCCTATCACCTTCTGAAAGCAAAACCGAGAGACGAAGCACATCATTTCGGTGTTTTGCTATATCGTTCGGATCGATGTGCTCGCCATGCTCATGCTTGGCCTTTAGATCGACATACGCCGCAGCCTTAAGGGGGATGAGTGCACGATGGTCGAGCACCATGAGCCCGGATTCCTTGCGCCGCGTTCCCAGAATGAAGCTATAGACTGTATCGTCGAGCATGATGGCAGATAAAGCAGAGAGACTAGAATCTACGGCAACAGGGAATATCGAGCCAGGTGCGCTCTGTTCTAGAAGTCCAATCTTCCGTGAGAAAAGCTCAAGCATGAAAGGGAAATCTTCACGGCCTGGCTTTGCAAAGCGGTAACAGCGTCGCGGACCATCGGATACCTCAGACCGGGCATAACCACCTTCGCGGATGAAGGACCAGAAGCGCGCGATAAAAGAGGAGTCCACCGCTTCGAGGACCAGTACAAGGTCAAGATCCTTCGTCGCTCTTGGTCGAAATTCTGCCTTCGAGAGCCAGACATCGCAGGCAGCCCCGCCGATGAGGACGTAATGATCCTCATAACCTTTAAAATAGTCAGCGAATAACTTCAAACCTCGTACCATCAGAGTAGTTCCTTTACCAAGCCTTCAATCGCCTTTCTGATCCGCTCATCATTCTCACCAGCAAGACTCAGATATAGGGAGAGAGGATCGACAGCAGACGAATCCTTGCCTGTCATCGCACGAGGATCATATGCCCATACTTCGATCAGGTGGTCTGAATCCTTCAATGGTTGTGTATGAAAGATGCCATTCTCAATAAGCGGCTTCGCGGAAGAATACGATATTGCATAGCAAAGTCGTTCGTCCTCGTTCATCATGCTGAGACGGGCTAAGGCTGACATCCCAGCATAGGGCAAGTTCTGCAGTGTGGAGCTAGAAGGCGTATACCACATCGACTTGACGGGCGACTTGAGATACGAAAGTGCGGCTTTCCAAAGCCTATGTTTGTCTAGAGCAAAATGGAGAGGCCGCGCCTTACCATCTCCTGTCTCAACGAGATTGAGTGCCAGAAGTTCACGCACAGCCCTGCTCATCGTGGCAGCGCTAAAGGTAAATTCACGGGAAAGTTCACGCACCGTCCTCCCCTCAACTCGCCCATAGAGGATCTCCATGATTACTAGGAATTGAGCAGGATAGGACAGCCTATCTGGCTTCCCTCGCTCTCGAGCGAAATGCTCACGCAGGTCGATGAGAAGAGTTGGAAGGTATAGCTGGCGACCTGGCACAATAAAAGCAATCCTTCCCTCGATGAGGCGAGTTCGGTCCCATGAACTGAGCCCAAGAAGTACGAAAACTGGTTCCAGTCCAGTTCTGTCATGTAGCTCGACGGCATACTTCCTGAACTGGGTTGGGCTAAGTTTCTCGTCACTTGAAAGTGTGCAAAGGAGTAACTTACTACTACTGATTTCAGTAGTGCCTAAAGAGAATAGATTTGAGAGGTAGAAGGGCAGCGAGACATCGGTAAGGGGCGTGATTTTAATTCTCAGCCCGAAGGTTTTGAGAAGGTAATCCTCAACCTTTACTGCAGCTGGGGCTAAAGTCATCTCTTTGTTCCTCATAAGCGCATTGTATCATTGGTATTGCAACAATGCAATTACGTGTTACAATCTTTTCTAGTCATTCGCGTCTCGATAGATGATGAAATAGAAATACCTGAGTATAATTCCACTATGGGAAAAGAACATCCAAATGTAAATCGAGAGGAACTCTATCGCCAGGTCTGGGCAGAACCAATCGCCAAGTTGGCGGCATCCTATAATGTATCTGGTTCATACCTTGCCCGTATGTGTCGAATCCTTAAGGTGCCTACCCCAGGGAGAGGTTACTGGACGCAGTTGAAAGCAAATAAAAATCCTCCCAAAGAAGCCCTCCCGATTCTCCAAGCGGGAGACCCTACAACATGGATCAGGTCAACGACAAGCTCTCGCCCTACCGATGTTATGCCCTTGCCACCCGAACCACGTGCAGAAATCCCGCCACCCAGACGATCTAGGCCATTACATGGACCGCTACTCGATGCGAAAGAGATTCTGTCCAAAGCAAAGCCATCCTCTTCCTCGATTTACCTTAGTACCAGACGTTATAAACTTGTCGATCTCGTTACCTCACAGGAACACCTGGAGGATTCCTTGGCGTTGACACAAAAACTTTTTTCTCGTCTCGAAGATTACAATTATCGGATTCTTCTCGCAAACGCAGATGACAACTTTTTAACAATCAGAATAGAAACAGATGAAATCCTTGAAAGTAAAAAGGAAGAGTATTATACGAATGCTCCCAGTCGGCCTAGTGTGAACACGGTGGCCTATTTGGGAACGGTAGCGATTGGGCTAACAATCGTTGAGATGACAGAATTGGTAGCAACAAAAGATAACTATTTCTACGCATATACTTCTACAAAAAAAGTCGGTTCACGCAGATACCGGCTATACGCCTATTCCCCCTATCAGCATACAGAGCTTGTGAAGAGTTGGCAGGATACCAAGGATTTAAAATTAGCACAGAGGCTCGATGAAATCATTGGTGAGATGGAGGCGATGGCGCGCCAGATTCCTTCATTGATCATAGAAGGAGAGAATCGTGCTGCCGAAGCACAAGCCAAATTTGAAGCTGAACAGCGAGAGTATCAGCGGAAGCGGGCGTTGGAGGCACGAAAGAAAGCAGAATCTGAGAGCCGAAGTAATCTTGAGCAACTGATTGTTGCATGGACCACACTGAAAAATCAACGAGAGTTTATCGACGAGATCATTCGTGCCCTCGATAAAGAAGCGCCAGAAACAAGAGATGAGCTATCTTCAAGGCTTACTACCGCCAAGGATCTTCTCGGCACGAAGTCGGTAACCGACCTAATCAGATCATGGAAAACACCAAATGAGAGATTTGCTTTGCTCTCTAGTTGGGAACGAGGCGATAACGTTTGAGCGATACTCTTGGCTTTATATATTTATAGTCACTACAGTTTTACTAATAGCGGTTTTATAACACCATATCTTAGCCTCTCACTTTCCTTTCCCAAGGGCCAAGCGGTTCCCATACCATTTCCTTTCTCTCCTCCATCACCTCAGATGACACGCATGGCGCAAGGAAGACAGAAAGGCAATTTACTACCTCGGAAAACTGGTCGGGCGCATATGAAAGCTTTTGCCTCTTACGAAATGCTTCCCATTGTACTTGCTTCAGACTTGCGAATTCTGGAGAGAATACAACGGTCGTATCCATTTCCGTTTCTCGCTGGGCAAAGGTCAGTGCCAGGGCTTTCGTAAGGACTGCCTGATCAAAGCTAAAATAACGGGATAGAAGCCAAATGTCGAAGAAATCTTTCATTCTACTGTTGAGGTTTCCAAGTTTGACCATAGCTTCGAACTTCTCTGCAATGGCATTTTCACGACTATAACAGAGAAGATTGGGAGCTTCCTGATCCAACAGAACAGGAAACTCCTGGGATTGCGGGGCCGGATACATCGAATCGCCAAACCCAATATCGATCTTTAGCCGGATTTTAGCGGCTGCGAGAGTAGCTTCAAAAGAAACACGAATGCCTCGATACATCGCATCTTCAGATATAGGCTCTGCCCTAATTGTGCTCGCATCGTAGACAATTCCATCTTCGATGACATTCTGTTCAAGAATAGCCCGAATCGCAGAAGTGATGGTTTCTTCTGAGTTTTCGATGCGGCCAAGCAAGTCAATATCCATTGTCGATCGCGAGACTTCACTACGCCACACCGCCAACAGAAGAGCACCTTTAAGGATGAATCTATCGGCATACTTCGACTTGGAAAGGCGGAATAGGAAACGTTCCATCGCATAGTACTGAAGTACATCGCCAAATGGCCTGTTCTCACGTTTC
>JAKALZ010000013.1 GCA_021813065.1 bacterium | reverse complement strand
GCGCGGAGCAACTCAAGCACCCCGCAGCACCCGTTTCAGCACCCCCCCCCGCTCGCCGCAAGCCGCCTCCAGCGCCCGCTGCCCATCCTTGAGCGCCCACTCCTCCGTCCACGCATCCAGCCCGATCTCCCCCGCAGCCAGCATCTTCACCGTCGCCATGAACACCTCTTCCATGATGTCCTTCAGCCGTGAACCCCTAAATGTGTTGATCGTCCGAAAATCAGGTGTCTGATTCCACGACAGCCACATGTACATCACGTTCTCCCTGAGCGCTTTGGCCAGCATTCGAGATGAATATGTCCTTGTCATGTATCCATACACGAGCACTTTGAACATCATCACCGGATGAAACCGGCTGGCGCCTCCGCCTTTGTCATATTTCTTCAGAATTGGCTCGAGGTTCATCTCATCGATCGTCTAGCTGACAATGCGCACAAGGTGATTCGGAGGGATTAATTCATCCGCTCCAGGAGGAATCAGCCAGGACTGATCTTGCTCGTACAGCTTGAAAGTTAATTTGTCGCTTATTCCACGTGGTATATGTAATTATACCATACTGAAATCTTTTCATAAAAAAAAGGGCTGCCCAACTTAATGGACAGCCCCTTCTTTTTTTATCGGCTGCGAAAAAATGACGCAATATCAAGTCTGCGAGATAGAGATGATAATGATATCGGTGTACATGCCAGTCGCGTAGAACTCGTTGTGATCAGGAAAATGAACATCTATGGGAAAAGATTTTCCTTCTTTGGGGGTAATTTTCGTGAAGGAGATGGCTTTAGGGCTGGTGAGCTGGGTGTAGGTGTGAAGGTCGTTCACCGCGATCGCGTCCTCCCAGGATGAAGTGTCGACCCTGATGTAATAGGGCATTTTTTGCTCTGAATTTTGCAGAACACCACCGTTCGCGGAAGCGAAGGTAACAGTGTAGTCAACTTTATTCGATCGAACCGCGAACATGTCCACACTCTTCCTGATCGCTGTTTTGCCGAGGGCATCCACGGCGATCGAGATCGATGAAGCGCTAAGGTTAATTTCTATGATATCAGGCGCATACGCGACCAGGGTGATTGTAGCTCCCCATGCCGCGATGGCGATACAAATGCCCAAAGCCATGAGCATCGACAACTTTTTCATATAATCCTCAAAAACTTTTATTTATGGAAATATACTTATCTATAACGATAATTCAATATTAAAGGTTGGTCAAGTATTCCCTTTCCCACCGCTGAATGGAAGCGTTACCTCCTAAAAATCGAAGTACGACAGTGAACTATGAGCGGATATCTCCGGCTCACGCTCCAACTTCATGTCGCGGTATACGTGATCGTTACCGTATCGGTATAGGCGCCTGAGATGTAGAACTCTCCCGCGACAGGATTAATGAGCATTCCCACGTAGAACTGAATGCCCGCGGCTGGTGTTTTTTTATTAAAAGAAATGCTCTGGGTAGCGGTGAGCTGAACGTATCCCGCAGTGATCGCGGGAGTTCCCACGAGACCGGTATTGGTAGATATCATCGTCACTTTAACGGAATAGGGTATCTGCGCGGTACCCTGATTCACATAGCCAAGATTTTGCGAAGAGAAATCGATGCGGAAATTTTTAGCGGTGCCAGATTTGACTGTCGCGGTTCCTTGCTGATCGTTCTGATAGACGGTAGTCCCATCATTCGCGAACGCTATTGTCCACACATAGGAGTTGAGGCTGAGCGCGGCCCCCACCGGCGCGGCAATGACCGTGATGCCAAGGCTGGTCTGGGCAAAAGCGAGCCCCCTCATGGTGAGGAGCAACAGCAAAGATAGGATTACACGTTTTGACATCTTGATCTATGCCTTTTCTTCTTCAGCACGTTTTCATTGTTAAGAAGAGAAGGAGAGAATGTGTCAAAAAATCAGGTTTGCGCGATGCTGATAGTGATCGTCGCCGTGTAGGCGCCATCGACATAGTAGTCGGTGTACGCGGGAATCTGGAAGCCGATAGGAAATGATTTGCCCGCGGTAGGTGTCTTCGACTGGAATACGATCGTTTTCGTGGAAGAGAGTTGTGTGTATGAGCTGAGGGCATTCGAGGTCACTCCAGCGGTCCATGAGGAAGTGTCGACTTTGATATAGTAGGCGATGGAGTTGGTGCCGTTGACGAGAGTGCCGCCATTCGTGGATGTAAAGCTCACCGTGTACGATGATTTGCTGGATAATACCGTCAGTGAGCCTTGAGTATCGGCTTGAATCTGCGTGCCGGTGTTGTCCAAGGCAATTGTCCATGTTGCGGAATCAACTGTTACATCAAGTTTTGCCGCGGCGTTGACTGTGATGCCTAGAGTGGCTCCCCAGGCCGCGCTGCCCGCGATAACCGCGATGATAAGAACTACAACCAACTTTTTCATACCGAACCTCCGAATATAGTTCTTGGTATACTTTTATTCAGTTAGATTATAATCCATTAAAAAGTAAATGTCAAATATATTTAAATTATCCATTATCTCCATATATTTGAAATAAATGTTTTACATAATCAAATGTCGCGCGAGTAATTAATTATAGAATAAAGACGTTAAAAAATCCGAACTGTTTTTACATTTCTCTCGACAATAAATCGTCGTAGGTCTCTCGGCGAATCGAGAGTCGCGCGGTCGCGTCGCGGAGCATGACGAGCGCCGGCCGCGGCACGCGGTTGTAGTTGCTCGACATCGCATAGCAGTACGCTCCCGTCGAAAAGAGCGCGAGAATATCGCCCGCGCCGGGTTCTGGGAGCTTGATGTCGCGCGCGAGGATGTCGCCCGATTCACAGTAGCGGCCGGCGATGGTTACGGTACGCTGACGGCGGTCGGACAAGGGGGGAGCATCGGGAGAAGCCTCGACGATCTCAGCGTGGTAGCGCGCCTCGTAGAGCGCAGGCCGGATGTTGTCGCCAAGTCCTCCATCGACCGCAACGTAGGTGCGAATGCCTGGTATCGCTTTAGTCGCGATCACCTTATACAGCGTGAGCCCAGCTTCTCCAACGATCCAGCGGCCGGGTTCTATCGCACAGTGAGGCATGGGAAGTTTTTCGCGCGAGCTCCACTCGACCACAAAGGCCATCATAGGATCAATGAAGTCCGAGATCGAGGGAACGCTATCTTTGGGCAGATAGCGGATTCCGAAGCCGCCTCCCATATTGAGTTCGCGTACCTCAAGCCCATATTTTTTCGAGAGCCTCCCGGCGAAATCGAGCACGATCTTGAGCGCGGCGAGGTGCGAGGTGTTCTCCAAGAGCTGCGAACCTATGTGGAAGTGGAGGCCGAAGAATTCGACGTGCGGGCACGCTTTGAGCGCGTCGATGTAGCGCTCGGTCTCGGACTGTTCCAGAGGAATGCCAAATTTCGAATCGAGGCTTCCTGTTGAGATGAATCGATGGGTGTGGCTGTCCACTCCCGGTGTTACTCGGAAAAGAAGCGCCTGCCGCGTGCCTGCTATGGAAGCTTCGCGCTCGATTCTGAAGATCTCTTCGAGATTGTCGATCGCGATCCGTCCCACTCGGGCTTGCACCGCGGCGCGGAGCTCTTCGTCGGTTTTAGCGTTACCATGAAAGATGATGTTCTCTGCATGAATCCCCGCGCGCAGCGCCGCGAAAAGTTCTCCGCCGGAGACTACGTCGATCCCGAAATCCTCGTCCTTCAAAGCTCGCAGCATATCGAGCGTCTGAAAAGCTTTGCTCGCGTAATACACTCTTGTATTGGAATACCGCCTCAGAAAGGCTTCGCGGAGCTGCGCGCAGCGAGCTCGCACGCTCGTTTCGGACACCACATACAGAGGAGTGCCATACTTTTTCGCGAGGGCACCGAGATCGACGCCATCGAAATATCCGTTTTCTCCTACGCGATAGAATCCCTCTGGAAAGGCTGCTTCTTTCATGGTCCCTCCGCGGCCGCTCTCGATGCGCACAGGCAAACAAGAATAGGGCACTATATCGCGCTGGCTACCTTGGCCTCAATACCCAAAGGCGGCGCCCCACCCCAAGCGCGCGGTTTTTGAAGCGCCTAAGCCGCGTGCACGCGCCTTTTCGGGTGCGTGAAATGCTCGTGCGCGTCTAGAGCTGTTGAATGTTTATGATGAGCGAGTCTTCGTACACGCCCGCGATAAGATTACTATCGCTCGCGAGCAGCTGCACGTTGAGCGGAAGATCGAAACCAACCTTGAGCGTGGGATCCTGCACACTGCTCGTCCACACGGAGCTGAGCGATTCAGGAGTCTCGGTGAGCGCCCCGAAGGTAAAGAGGTAGCCTATTCGCTCCGATGGATCCTCAACATTCTCCAAGAAACCCTTATTCTTCGATTCTATGGCGATAGACCAGTGGCACGTACTCCACACTCGAACGCTGCTCACTGTGATCGGATCCCGGGTGGAAGACTCAAGGTTAAGGCGAATTTGACTCGATGATATCGACATGTGGATCAATTCGGGGACGATGCCCGAAACTGTCATGGAGCCAATAGTGTCCGCTCCGGCCGAGAGCGCGAGGCAAAACAGAAAAATCGCTCTGATAATCGATATCTTCATTTCTTTTTTGTGTCTTTCATGTGCACATATTTCGAAGCGGTCGAACGCATTCGCCAATTTGACGTAAGCCTCACATGAAAAGTATACGCTGGCTCAGAGCAAATCGCAAGTTCTCGTATGTTCCCGCTTTGAGCAAGCTGAGCGCGGAAGCCGTCTGCACAGCGACTCCGTAGGCGAGGCACGATTCGTCGATGTCGAAACCGCTCGAATGGAGGGGGGTAATCGCTGATTCACCGCCTTTCCCGCATCCGAGGTGCCAGAACGTTCCTGGTCGCTCTCGTAGAAAATAGGCAAAATCTTCGACTCCCAGGGTCGGTTTTTCATTGTCGCGGACATTGTCTGAACCAAGGATGCGCTCGGCGATCTCTCGCACAATCGTTGTCTGAAGGGCGTGGTTCGAGAGTACGGGGTAGCTTGCCTGAATGCGCGTTTCGCACGATCCGCCCAAAGCTTCGGCCGTACGCGCGCACAGCTCAGTGATCCGCGAGCGAAGGAAGGCGCGCACATCTTCGGAGAGTGTCCTGATCGTCCCCGTGAGCACGACTTCGCTGGCAATGATGTTGTTCCTCGTGCCGCCTTGAATCTTTCCTATAGTGATGACCGCGCTATCGAGTGGAGAAATTGATCGGGAGACCACAGACTGGAGGGCTTGGATTATCTGGGCGGAAATATATATCGCGTCGATGCCCTGTTCAGGGTGAGCACCATGGGCGCTGAGCCCTCTCACGATAATTTCGAGATTGTCAGAAGCTCCGTAGAATGGTCCTGATCTGAACGCGGCCTTCCCTGAAGCGAGTTCGGGAGCGACGTGGAGCCCAAGCACATAATCGACATGAGGGTTCTCGAGGCATCCCGCTTCGATCATCGGCTTGGCGCCGCCAGTGGACTCTTCCGCGGGCTGAAATAGAAATTTGACCGAACCGCGCACATCAGCGCGGCGCGAGGTGAGCAGCTTCGCGACTCCGAGGGCTACGGTCATATGCGCGTCGTGGCCGCAAGCGTGCATATATCCGTGGTGAAGAGACGTGTAGGGTCTGCCTGCGGGCTCTTCGATGGGAAGGGCATCCATGTCGGCTCGAAGCGCGACGCACTTTCCCGGTTGTGGTCCATCGAGCAAGCCTACCACGCCTGTTCCGATGTTCACGTGTGAAATTTCAAGTTGATCGAGAATCGCGCCAATCGCGGCTGAGGTTTCGCGCTCCTCGTTGCCCGGTTCTGGGATTCGGTGGAGTTCGCGTCGAGTCGCGACAAGCCATGGTTCAATGCTCCGGGATTCTTCCAGTATGCTTTTAAATATATCGCTCACAGTTTTCTCCTCGCTCGTGAAAGGCGTCTCAGCCGCGAGCGCTCCGGTTTTTGCGCGAATAGTCTCCATGCCCGCTGATCAGCCCTGGTTGTGCGCGCGCGAGGCGAAGAAGCTGCTCGGAAAGGAGGGCGTCAAATGTTCTCACCGCAGGCCCTGTCATCCTGACATTGCCACCGCGCATATCAATCTGTAGTTCTCCGCCGGGCATGTGTACCGTCACTACATCGTCGACAAGCCCGAGGTTGCGAGCCGCCGATGCCGCCGCGCACGAGGATGTACCGCTTGCCAGCGTGTAGCCCGCGCCCCGCTCCCAAATCTCGATGCGAATGTTGCGGCGATCGATGATTTCGAGGAACTGCGCGTTGGTTCGATGTGGGAACGACGGATGTCGTTCGACAAGCGGTCCAATTCGGCGGGCGAGTTCCTCGGAGGGCGTGCGGCCGAGCAATACACAGTGCGGATTTCCCATCGAGACCCGAACCGTTTGAAAACTGATGCCATCGAAGGTCATTTCAAGTGGGCCAGGAAAAAATCGCGGCTCTCCCATCGCCACCTCAATGCTACGGATACCATCGTCGATAGAGGACGCGGTACTCTCAACCTCTCCGATTGTCGCGGCCTCGTCGGTGCCCGGGTGGTTCGATTGGGGCAAGACTCGGCTCTCGACCACGCCGCCTTTAGTGCCGATGTAGAATGGTTCATGCTTCACTCGGCCCGTTTCGTAGAGATAGAGCGAGAAAATTCTGAGCCCGTTGCCGGATTTTTCCGCTTCTGAGCCATCGGGGTTGAAGATGCGGAGGAAAAAGTCGGCGGGTTTCGATTCAGGGTGCGCGGAAACCTCATCGAGCGATTCGAGAGGCCCACAGAGGATGCCGTCCGAGCCAACGCCGAGATTTCTGTCGCATATCGCGATAATTGTGGCCGCAGATAGCGATAGCACAAGTTCTTTCGGGTCAACCACGATATAATCGTTCCCGAGCGCATGGTATTTGTGTACGTGAAATCCGGGAGGAATACTATTCTGTTTCATAGAGGGCTTCCCTCGCGATCAACATAGTTCTTGCGTTCTTGCCGCGATCCGTCGAATGCGTCCTCGTCGGTGTGGATGCGTGGCACGCGTTTCGAGAGCATACAGACGACCTCGTAGTCGATCGTGCAGAGCAGATCGGAAATTTCGGAGACCGGAAGTTCACGCCCACCAAACAGGAGCACCTCGTCGCCAGCGCGCGCGCCAGGAATGCCGGTGAGGTCGATCATGGTCATATCCATGCAGACACGTCCCACGATGGGTGCGCGCGTTCCCCGAACGATCACGCTTGCCTTGTTCGAGAGCGCGCGCGGATATCCGTCGGCGTATCCTATCGGCAAAAGTCCGATCCTGCTGCGGCGTGCCGCGGTGTAGGTGCGTCCATAGCTGATGCTCTCTCCGGCAGCCACATCGCGGACATGCACGATGCTTGTCATGAGTGTCATCGCGGGTTCAAAACCATCCGGAAGATTAAGTCCTGGCGCGGGGCTCAAACCGTAGAGCAGAATCCCCGGACGCACCATATCGTAGCGGGCATTCGGATGGAAAAGGAGACCTGCGCTGTTCGAGATATGACGGATCTTTGGCTCAATTCCAGCCGCCCTGAAGGCCTCGAGCGCGAGTTCGAAGCGCTCTGTTTGCAGTTTTGTAAAGCTGGGATCTAAGTTGTCGGCATCCGCGAAGTGCGAGTAGACGCCTTCAATATATATTTCAGGATAATCCGAAAGCATGCCCGCGAAGGCCTTTGCCTTCGCGAAGGAGAGGCCCTGGCGGTTCATGCCTGTGTCGACCTTGATGTGAGCTTTTGCCCGCGTGCCCACGCTCCGCGCGGCCGAGGCGAGAATGCGCACATGTTCTTCCGTGTAGATAGTCTGGGCACAGCCAAGCCGAATCGCGATCGACGACCAGGACCGGTCGGGGGCGCCAAACACGAGAATGGGCATCTGAATGCCCGATTCTCTAAGCTCGAGGGCTTCCTTCGCGAGAGCGACCGCGCAGTACGGAGCCCCCTCGCGCTCGAGCGCGTGCGCCACCGCGAGCGCGCCGTGGCCATACGCGTCAGCCTTGATCACTGGGCAAACCGCGCTCTTTCCCGCCAGCGCGCTGAGTTTTCGATAATTCGATCGAATCGCCGAAAGATTTATCCACGCGGTGGTACTGCGATGATCCATTGGCTAATCCTTTCGTCCCGCAAGAAGGCTCTCCGGACGAGCGGTTACCTCGAGCGACCTGTCCCAGATAAAAATATCCGCGACTTTTCCCACCTCGATCGATCCAAACTCAGCGTCTTGACCAAGAGCCCGCCTTGGGATGAGCGACATGGCGCGCACCGCTTGCCAGAGAGGAACACCTGTCTGAACGACAAAATTGCGCACAATATCGATGCCAATCCTATTCGACCCCATGAGGACATCAGTATCAGCGTAGCGCACTCCCCTCGCGGATGACACGACTCGGTGCTCATAATAGGGGTATTCGCCGTAGGGTTTACCCGCGCCGACCACAGCATCGGAGATAAGCAGCAAGGAATCTTGAGATATGACGCGAGCCGCGAGGCTGAGGCTGGACGCATTTACATGAATGCCGTCGCCATTCAACTCGACGAAGTTCGGTGAGCCTGTCAGAGCGAGATTCGCGAGGCCGCCAGCCTTATGATCGACTCCTGTCATCGCGTTGAAGAGGTGCGTGATCGTGTAGGGGTGTCCAGGTAGTTTGATGCTGTCGAGCGTGGCATCCGAGTGGCCGAGCGCCACGAGCACGCCCGCGTTTTCGAATATGGCATAGAGCGATTCCGCGCCCATAAGTTCGGGGGCGACAGTGCAGACCACGAGCAAGCCCCGTGAGGCTTCGATGATATGACGCGCAAGTTCAGTATTGGGCGCGAGAATATTGGAAGGCTGAATTCCGCCGCGCTTCGCCATACTGACGAAGGGCCCCTCAATATAGATGCCAGGAAGCGCGGTGCGTGGCAGATCCGTTTCGAGGATCGCCGAGGCAAGCCTGGTCAGGGCAGGCTCATCCCAGAGAATAGTGGGTACAAAACTGCCGACACCTTTCTCTTCGAGAAATTTCGCGGCGCCCTCGAGTTCCGCGGCGCCGCTGATTCTCTCGAAGCCCCACTCTCCGCACCCGTGAATATGTGTTTCTACAAGAGCTGGAGCGAGGTAGGCATCCGATAAATGCAGTACTGGCGCGGCCGACAGCTGTGGTTCGCGATTGAGCAGATCCTTGAGAGATTCGCTCGCACGCTGATTGAAGATTCCCTCAATCTTTCCATCTTTGACGACGAGTGTCGCGCGCGGCATTGTTTTGTCGGGAAGCAGAAGGTCGGCGCCTTCGATTATATAGGTGTAGGAGTCTTTTCTTGGAGACATAGATGCGCATATTGTGCCGGGTTGCGCGCGGTGTGTAAACCCTCAGCGACGCCTATAGCGAGCGCCACCACACGTTTCAGCACACGCCCGAATTATCGATCGGCCGCCGCGCGCGCCGCGATAAAAGTGGCTTTCCACGGCGAGCCTGCGCGAATAAACACTGGCGGAGCTCCGAGCGGCGCGGCGAGTTCGAGGTCGCCAGGAAGTTCCGCGGCCCATGCCCGCGCCCCGCTCCAGAAATCGAGCCACTCGCCGCGAGGGAAGCGCACCACCCTCGAATGAGCTCCCTCGGTCATCACAGGAGCCACAAGCATATCAGGGCCGAGAAGATACTCATCGTCGCAGGTCCACGCGCGCTCATCTTCGGGATAGGCAAGAAAGAGCGGACGCATGACAGGCATTCCGCGCGCGGCATTCTCAGCCACCGCGGCCCTCAGGTAGTCGGCAAGCGTGGCGTGGACGCGCGCCATGCGACCAAGATGCGCGAGTGTTTCCGCATCGGAGTCGAACTGCCAGTTATCCTTGGGGCGATTGCCTTCGTGCGTGCGCATGAGGGGGCTAAACGCGGCGTGCTCCGCCCATCGCATGAAGAGTTCTTTTGTTCGGTGCATGCCGTAGAGTGTGGTGTAGCCACCGATGTCGCTGTGGTGGAGGCCGTGCCCGCACATCGCGAGCCCGAGCGCGGATCGAACCGCGCTGGGTAGACCGTCGTCGTTCGACCAATCGACGTTCTGGTCGCCTGCCCACATCATGGGGCACCACCGTTGGCTTCCTGTAAAGCCCGCGCGCATGAAGAAGAGCGCTTCTTTTTCGGCATGAGCTTTTTTAACCGCCTCGGCATTGCAGCGCGCCCAGAGCGCAGGCCAGAGATTGTGCGCGAGAAGCGCGGGCGTTCCATCATAGAGCACCGCGTCGGTTGGAAGATATTCGCCGAAGTCCGCCATCCAGCCGCTCGCGCCAAACTCGAGGATGTTTTTCGAGAGTTCGCCAGCGAACCAGTCGAAGGCTTGCGGGTTGGTGAGGTCGATGATGCCCGCGTAGAATTCGCCAAAATCGACGTAGTAATCTTCGCCACTGGGTTTTTTTACAAGGTAGCCGCGCGCGGCGGCCTCTTCGCAGAGCGACCATCCGCGCCCCACATAGCAGTTGGCGTAGACAAGAAAGCGCGTGCCCTCGGATTTCCACCGCGCGACGGCGCGGTCGAGCCCTGGGTAGCGGTCGGCGTTCCAAACCCAATTCCAGCGGAGACGCTGACCGAAACTCGTGATATTGATGCCCTCCCAGTCCTGCGCCCAAATGCCCGCGACGGGGACACCCGCGGTCTGCGCCGCGCGTAGCTTCGTCTCGCAAACCTCGGTACCGCCCTGAATGCCGAGGATCACGCCTCGGTATGTCCATTCTGGGAGCGCTGGCTGCCGACCAAAATATGCGCTTAAATCTTCGAGGAGCGCCGGCATGGTTTCAGCTTGGCCTATGAGTAGCTCGGATGGCAATTCCCAGAAATAGAGCTCGTGCGCGCGTGCGCGCCTAAAGTCGAAGACTGAGTAGGCGCTCGTATCCGCGTGCAGCCAGTAGCCTTCAGATGAAGCGAAGGTGGGCTGAGGAAAGAAGGTCCACCAGTAATCGCCGCCCGCGTGGTCGTTGAGATCAGCCTCATGGGTGACACGCGTCGACTTGTTGCGTCCGACGCCCTGCTCACTCGTCCAGAGCGGAAACCTGCGGCCGCGCAGGTCGAAGTACGAAAACTGCTCGCCACAGCCATAGACATGCTCGCGCGATTCGGCGGGAAAGCGGATGCGGACGCGGCGTCCTTCATCGGCTCCATGCGTGGCGGTGCTCGCCAAGCTCTCTTCGCTGAATCGCAGCGCGAGCCGGCCTTGTTCGATGGAGACCCGCATTGTGGCACCCCAACGCCCGCCATCAGAAAAGAACCGAACCGAGACACCATCCGCGCCTATCTCGGCGCGGGAAAGTGGACAGAGCTCTCGAAGCTCATCCTCGATATCGAAGTTGCCGTGGTGCATCGCGATGCGTGCCTCACCTGTCCCCATGTAGAGTGCCGGCTCCTTCTCGGAGTGCGCGAGCGCCACTCGCCCGTCGGCCTTAAGAATAAAACCATCCGCGGTACGCGTGAGTGTAAAATTATTGATCGCCATACGTGTCAGCCCTTAACGCCGCCTGCCGTAATACCTCTGATGAGGAACTTCTGCATGCCGAGCGTGAAAATGAACACGGGAATCAACATGATCGTGCCCGCCGCGCACGCCTGCCCCCAGGTGAGGGTTTCGCCACCGAGGAGACCATTGATCGCCACGGGCGCGGTCTTTGCCTTAACTCCCGTCAGGATAAGCGCGTACATAAACTCGTTCCACGAATTCAAGAACGCGAACACCGCCCCGACCACGAGCCCCGGCGCCACGATTGGGAGAAATATCTTGAAAAACACACCAGAACGAGTGCAGCCGTCAACCATCGCTGCCTCCTCGTAGGCCTTGTCCACCGCGGTGAAGAAGGGCAAGAGGAGCCAGATCACGTAGGGCACATTGAAGCTCGTGTGCGCGAGAGTGATGCCCCCGATCGTATCGCGCAGGCCCACCGCGGAGAACATCAGGTAGAGCGAAATGACGAGCGAAATCTGCGGCAGCATGCGGAACACAAGGAAGCTGTACGCGAGTCCATTCCTTCCCCTGAAGTGGAAGCGTGCGATCCCATAGGATGCCATCGCGCCGATCAGCACGGAAATCCCCGTTGAGAGAATGCCGATGATAATCGAATTTTTCATGCCGAGCTGGAACCCGGCATTCTTCAGCACGAGCTGGTAGCTTCGGAGCGTGAGTTGTTTCAACTGAAAGGGTTGACCCGAAAGAATATTGATATCGCGACGGAAACCGTTCAGCACTGTAATCGCGATCGGATAGAGTTCGATCGCAAGCACGAGAAAGGCTACAATCGCGATAATACTATTCACAATAATTTTGCGCGTCCGTTTTCGCGGTGTGCCCATCATGCGCCTGCCTTTTCCTCGAGCACATCGAGGGACATGTTCTTGCGCACCAGCGTGAGTGCGAACACGATCGAGATAATGAGAAGGAAAATCGCCATGGCGCTCGCCATGCCGACTTTTTGATACCCAAAAGCCTGTCGCTGCGTGTAGAGCGAGAATAGCATCGTCGCGGAACCGGGGCCGCCTTCAGTCATGACATAGACCTCGCTGAAGACGCGAAGCGCGTCGATGATGCGCAGCAGCACCGCTGTGAGAATGGTCGGGGTAAGGAGCGGTATCGTGAGAGAACCCAATTTGCGCCAGAAACCGGCGCCATCTATCTCGGCGGCCTCCATAAGCTCCTGAGGAATCGCGGTGAGACCCGCGTACAGCAGCATGAACATGAAGGGCCACATGCGCCAAATATCCTGAAGGATAATCGCGATGTACGCGTATATAGGATTGCCAAGCCAGGAGATTTCCGGTCCGCCCAAACGCACGATGAGTGCGTTGAGAGGGCCATACCTTGGCTGCAGCATGAAACGCCAGGTCATACCGGAAAGAATTGGCAGAAAAAAAACAGGCAGCAGCAGCAGACTCCGTACGACCCGCGAACCGAAAAATTCGCGATTGAGGAGCAGCGCGGCAGCGAATCCCACCACAAGCTCGATGGGAATAGCGAGGAAGATAAATCCAAGCTGGAGTTTCAGGCTATTCCAGAACTCGGGGTCTTTGGTGAGCGCGATGTAGTTGCCAAAACCTACAAAACTCCGTGCGCCCGCGCCTTGCGAGAGCGGCCAATCGTAGGTGGAGACAAAAAGAGAAAAAATGATCGGAAAAATCAATACGGCGAAAACAACGATGATCGCAGGCGCAAGAAACAAGAAAGGCGCGCGCCCGCGCGCCTTTCTTGAATTTTGTAATGCATCCCTGCTCTTAGTATTTTGCGTTCTTGAGGACATTATTCGTCTCATCCATGATCTTCTGCATAGCCTCGTCGCAGGGCATCTGTCCAGTGATTCCCATGATCCAATATTTCTTCACGATATCTTGCACCTGCGCAACCTCGTTGAAGCGAGGACGAGCGGCGGCGTACTTCATCGAGTCCGCGATCGCGGCGAGCCAGGGTTTGGACTTCGCGAAGCGTGGGTCGGTGAGCGCGTCGGTGCGCGCCGGTACGGTGTTTTTCTCGACGAGCCACAAGGCGATATCTTTCGAGGCCCACCAGTATACGAACTCAGCGGCCGCGTCTCTGTTCTTCGAGGCCACGGGAATGTTCACCGCCCACGCGCCGCGGATGGCGAATCTGCCTGCGGGACCTGCTGGCGGGGCGCTGTAGGCGATCTTGCCGGCGACGAGTGACTTATCGGGGTCCTCATAGCTCGCGATCTGTGCTGGCCAAATGAACATGCTGAAGACGCCCTTCGGATCGGCGCAGAATGCCGCTTGGCGCTCCACGTGTGCCCACGTTTCGGCTCCCTTCGGGGAGATTTTCATGAGCTTCTTGTAGAATTCCATGCCCTGCACGCCCTTCGCCTTATCGACGACGAGTGTCGGTCTGCCATTTACCCAGTTGATGAAATCGGTGCCGAACGAATCCCACATGTAGATCGCTTCGCCGAATACGCCCGCCGGTCCGCCATTGAAGGGGCCGAATCCTCCGGACACGATTCCTTTATCAAAGAAGAAGGTTCCTTCGTCGAGCATCTGTTGCAGTGTCTGGGGCACGCTGAGAT
>JAKALZ010000282.1 GCA_021813065.1 bacterium | reverse complement strand
CGCGAGATCGAGGAGGCGATCAGTTATCGGCAATTCGGGGACTCCGATGCCATCTATCCGCGATAGAAATGAATTGACAGCTCAGCGCGCGACCTCTTAGAGTAGCACAGAGGGGAACGAGTAATGCGATATGCGGTGTGCAACGAACTTTTCGGCGATATGCCTTTCAGTGAGGCGTGCCGAATCACGAGAGAAGAAGGTTTCGAGGGGATGGAGATAGCTCCCTTTACAATATTCGACGATTTCAGCGACGTGGCGATTGGCAAGGGCATCGTTGACAGCAGGCACATTTTGAAAGAGGAAGGGCTTGAGTTCGCCGGTTTTCACTGGTTGCTCGCCAAACCGGAAGGGCTGCACCTCGCGAGCCCGGACCGCTTTGTGAGGAGCAGGTCATGGGAACATCTCCGCTTCATGCTCGAGTGCGCCGCGGGCTTTGGCGGAGGAGACCTCGTGCTCGGCTCGCCGAAACAGCGCTCAAGTCTTCCGGGAGTAGCGCCATCCGAAGTGAAGAAAATTTTGACTGAAGGCCTCCGCGAAATCGCTGATCACGCGGCTTCTTGTGATTCAAGACTCCTCCTCGAAGCGCTGTCGCCAGATCAAACCGATATTGTAACGAGTCTCAAAGAGGCTGTAGATGTTGTTCAAAGCGTCAACAAACCAGCGATTCGCACTATGTTTGATTTCCACAACGCGCGTGCCGAGAATTTCGCTCCCGCTGAGCTCATAGAGCGATTTTATTCTTATATCAAGCACCTACATCTGAACGAGACCGCAGGTGGCGGCGCACCTGGCACCGGGAGCACCGACTACCTCTCGCCAGTCCGCGCATTGCGTGCGCGCGAGTATCGCGGTTGGCTCAGCATAGAAATTTTCCAGGTTCCGAAGGATCCGCGCCAGGTACTCCAAACAGCGATGAGAACAATGAGAGAAGCGGAGATGTCCGCGGCGCGCGGCACCGACCTCTAGAACAAGGAGGATACACATGAAATTTGGCATCGTCGGCACAGGAATGATCGCGAAAATTCACGCGAAAGCGATTTCTGAAATACCGGAATCGAAAATTGTCGCGTGCTTCGATGTAGTGCCTGAAAGGGCACAGCATTACGCCGACTCGGTTGGCTGCAGAGCCTACACGGACTTCCGCTCCTTTCTCGATGACCCTGAAGTTGAAATCGTCAACATCTGTACGCCCTCAGGTCTTCACAGCGACGCCGCGATTCCCGCCGCGGAGTCGGGCAGGCACCTCATCATCGAAAAACCGCTCGAAATCACGGTCGAACGGTGTATGCGGATCGCCGAGACAGCGCAACGACACCACGTCACTCTCTCAGGCATATTCCCAAGCCGATACTCAGACGCTTCTCAGACGATCAAACGCGCGTGCGACGCACACCGCTTCGGCGTTCTGACGCAGGGCAGCGCCTACGTGAAGTGGTGGCGCGACCAGAAGTACTACTCTCAAGGTGGATGGAAGGGAACGAGGGCGCTCGATGGCGGCGGCGCGCTCATGAATCAGTCGATACACGCGGTCGATCTCTTGTTGTGGTTTATGGGTCCCATAAAATCGATCAGTGCCCATACTTCAACAGTCGGGCATACGGATATCGAAGTCGAAGACAACGCAGCAGCGGCGATCGAATTCGAGAGCGGAGCGTTGGGCGCTATCCAGGGTACCACCGCCGCTTGGCCAGGGTTTATGAAACGCCTTGAAATCATGGGAACGCAGGGAAGCGCCATCATGGACGAGGATATGCTCTCCTTTTGGCAATTTATCCAGGAAAGCTCGGAAGATTCTTCAATAAGGAACAGGCTCTCGAAATCCCCATCCACCTCTGGTGGTGCCGCGGATCCAGCGGCAATCGGTTACGAGGGGCACCGACGTCAAATCGTCGATGTCATCGACGCGATCGAGCGTGGCCGCGCGCCGCTTGTGGACGGCATCGAGGCGACCAAGGCGGTCGCCTGCGTCGAAGCGATCTATAAGAGCGCCGCCCAAGGTGGCACTCCGTGGCGACCGACGCGGATTTGAGCAAGAATCCTATGGATAGAGCGGTGCGCACCGGAATCGGAGCTTCGCGGGGTAAACCATTTTTTCAGCTTAGTGGTTTCGCGGATGAGGCCGCTGATTCTATCGAGGAACAGCTCGCGGCGACGAAGGCTCTCGGTTGGAAGTATATTGAGGCCCGATCCATCGATGGCGTGAATATTCATGACCTCGGTGAGCGCGAGTTCCAGCGCGCCGCACGCGCGCTCGAAGCGAGCGATATTCGTGTCAGCTGCTTTGGTTCGACGATCGCCAACTGGGGCGCGCGCCTCGACGAGGAAGATTTTGGAGAGACCATGCGGCGCGTGCGGCGCGCGATCGAGCGAATGAAACGCCTCGACGTGAAGCTGATCAGAATAATGAGCTACGCAGTGATCACCGATCGCGAGGGCAATCCGCTTCCCGATCAGCGCCTCGAACTGAGGCTCGAGCGGCTCAGGGCGATCTGCGACGAGTTTGCTGACCACGATGTGGTGCCAGTCCACGAGAATTGCTTCAATTATGGCGGCATGAGCCTCGGGCACACAAAGGAACTCCTCGCCGCGATTCCCAATCTATGGCTCGTCTTCGATACCGGCAATCCATGCCTCACCCCGGATTTTTCCGAGCCCTCGCCTCGACCGAATCAGCAAGTCTGGCCATCGTGGCAGGCCGCAAAGCCACATGTCGCCCACCTCCACATCAAGGATGGGTGGCGCGATGTCGCCACTGGTAAAGAGCACTATGTTTTTCCCGGGCAGGGCCCCTGTCGCCTGGAGGACATCCTCAAGGATTGCGCAGTCTCCGGCTACGGTGGTTACCTGAGCATCGAGCCGCACATGGCGGCGGTGTTTCACGACGCCAGCGTAATGAGCAGCCACGAGGCACGGCGAACGAACTATCTTGAGTACGGAAAACGACTCGAAGCCATCCTTATGGGCCTTGGATTCCAAATAAAAGAGGGGGTCGCGTATGGCGAGCCGTGAAATTTTGTGTCCTCAGAGCGACGGGGAACTTGACGCGCTGCTGGGAACGCCGAGCGACCGACTTATCGCTTTTTTCCAGGAAGCGCGCATTCGCCGACTCGCCATTCTCGGCATAGGCGGCAAAATC
>JAKALZ010000012.1 GCA_021813065.1 bacterium | reverse complement strand
GCCTTCGCGGAGGTCACCGGCGGCAAAGAGGTGCAGGGCATATCGATGACGGTGGTCACGCCGCCTCGAGCCGCCTCGGCGCTGCCGTGATAAAAATCCTCGCGGTGCGTAAAGCCTGGCTCATCGAAGTGAACATGAGGATCGATCGCTCCTGGAAACGCCATGAGCCCCTGACCATCCAGAACCTCATCCGCCGGCGTCGCCGGCTCTGCCGCGCCCGCTTCTCGGATTGTCTCGATCTTGCCGTTTTTAATACTGATATCGACACGTCGAAAATCGCGCTCTCCAGGGAGCGCCGCGGCAACATTTCGCAGTAACATAATGAATTCCTCTCGCGTCTTCTATGTCAAAATGTTAATGTGCGCCCCTTGGGGCAGCTTTCGGGGTTGGCGATCGCGCGTTTCCTTGAACACCATTGCGCGATTCGCGCGGTGTTTCCGCGAGAATCGCTGATATTTTCTCGGGAATGAACGGGAGATCGTAGTACGCCAGCGCTTCGCCTTTCGATGCGCGCACCGCGTCGAGCACCGCGAAGTATCCCGCGATGCCATACTGGAGTGGTGGCTCGCCTACGGCCTTTGAGTTGTAGGGCGTCGAGGGATTCTCGATCGGGGGGAGAAACTCGATATCGATGTCCGGCGGCATAAAGGTCACGTCGGGGACTTTATAGGTGGAAAGCGTATCCGAAAGAGGTTTTCCATCGGCACCAAAACGCAAATCCTCAAGGAGCGCCCATCCGAGCCCCTGCGCGAGCGCGCCTTCGACTTGACCGCGGTCGGCCGGCAGATCGATGCTTTCGCCGATGTCGTGCACCATGGTGGCCCGATCGAGGACATAAGTCCCTCTCAGAAGATCGACGGTCGCTTCGACGAGAGCGGCGCCGTACACATGGTAGGCGAAGGGCCGACCGCGCTCGGTCTTCATATCGTATTCGAGGAAGGGCGTCGCGTAGTACCCATGCGCCGACAAGTCGCGCCGCGCCGAGAGCATCTCCTCGACGAGCTTTTTCCACGAGAGGTCGGTTTTTTTGCCCTTGAGAAAAAGAGCGCTGTCGCGGATGTCAATCTCATCGTCGCGACTTCCAAGGAGTTCGGAAGCCCTCCGCACGAGGCGGGCGCGCAGCTCTTCGCAGGCGACTTTCGCGGCCATGCCGTTGAGGTCGGCGCCGGTGCTCGCGGCGGTGGGCACGGTGTTCGCCACCGTGATGGTAGTGGTCCGTTGCACGGTGACTAGGCTTACGGGCACGCCCAAGGTCTTCGCGACCACAAGCGCTATTTTCCGCGATACCTGCTGCCCCATCTCAATGACGCCGGTGGAGACCTGGACCGATCCGTCGCCGTAGATGTGCACGAGCGCGCCGGCCTCGTTCATCTTCAGCTGCGTGAAGCTGATGCCGAAGGCCACGGGTATGAAGCCGATTCCTTTCTTCTGAAGCCTATGCGTGGCATTGAACGCGGCAATGCGCGATTTTAGCGCAGGGTAGTCTGCTTTCTCGAGAAGACGATCCACGGATTCAAGGGCGCGCACTCGCTCGAGTTTCATGCCATAGTAGGTTTCGTCGCCCTCGCGGAAGAGGTTACGGCGCTTGAGTTCGGTGGGGTCGATTCCCATTTTCTGCGCGAGCGCGTCCATGGCCGCCTCGATCACAAAGAAGGCCTGCGGTCCGCCGAATCCTCGGAACGCGGTAAATGAAGGCAGGTTCGTGTGGCACATGTAGCCGGTAACCCGCACGTTCGGGATCTGGTAGGCGCCCGTCGAGTGGAGCACGGTTCGAGCCAGAATGGCGGGCGAAAGATCGCAGGTGGACCCTGAATTCTGGTAGTAGTCGGCCTCGAAGGCAATGAGTGTGCCCTCGCGGTCCGCCCCGATGCGGAAATCGGTGGAATAGGGGTGGCGCTTGCCCGTCGCGCGCATGTCGTCCTTGCGATTGAGGTAGAGCTCCACCGGTTTTCCCGTCAGCCACGACGCGACCGCGGTCAAGCACGCCCAGCTCGTCGCCTGGTCTTCCTTGCCGCCAAAGGCGCCACCCAGGCGCCGCGCTTCAACTTCGACCATGTTCATGGGCACGCCCAGCACCTGAGCGATCGCCCGCTGAACGCCTGTGGGGCCCTGGGTGCCCGAGATCACGTGCACCCTTCGGCCGTCGATCACCTGCGCGAGCGCGCCCTGCGTTTCGAGGTACACGTGTTCCTGGCCGGCCGAATCGGCGCGGCCCTCAGCGACAAAGGCGCATCGCGCGAATGCCGCGGAAGCGTCGCCTCGTGCGATGGTGCGTGGTGGAAGGATGAAGTCTCCCTTCGCGGCGGCTTCGCGCGGGTCGGTGACCACGGGGAGCGCGTCGCTATCGATCTCGATGAGGGCCGCCGCCCGGCGCGCGAGCGCCCGCGAGGAAGCGATGACAAGGGCGATTGGCTGGCCCCAGTACTCCCACTCGACTTCAGGCAGCAGCGGTTCGTCAGGCTTGTTGAAGCCAATCTGGTTCGTGCCTGGTATATCCTTCGCGAGAATGACGCGGACAGAGGGGTCGAGGGCTTCGGCCTTGTTTGTGCGGATCGCCTTGATCGCGGCATGGGCTGAATCGGAGAGCCGAACCGCGGCCTGGAGGCAACCAGCCGGTCTCGGGAGATCGTCGATGTACTGCGTCGTTCCGAGGACATTGGGAAGCGACTCGGAAATGAGCGTCGAATCTTGCGCGGTGAGCGCGTAGTGCTGTGTGTTCATGGGAAGAGCTCCTCAGCGATGCCTGAACTCTCGAAGAGTCTGACAAAGTGAGCCAGCATGAGCTGATGGACCATCCGCCGCCGGTACTCCGCGGAACCGCGCACATCACCGATTGGGTCTACGGCGTCGCGCGCCGCTCGGGCAGCCTCGCGCGCGAGTTCCGCGAGACGGCGCGCGTTCGATGGATCGCAGATCTGGCCCTCGAGCGCCTGCATGGCTAGTAGGCAGAGCATGGGTACGGGCGCGACTCCTCCGAGGCTCACGCCGACATCGATGAAGCGGCCCTCGGCCAAACGGAATGAGATCGCGGTATTCACCGCGGCGATATCGAGGTTCTTGCGCTTGCTCGCTTTCTCAAAAGAGAAGCGGCGCGCCGTTTCGGCTTCTCCACCGAGCGGTATGCGGATGCCCGCGAGCACTTCTCCTGGCTTCAAATCGAGCTTTTTATAGCCGAGAAAGAAGTTTTCCAGAGGAACGATGCGCGAAGGCGCACGTTCGAGCGCGGTGCCAGGCAAGGCGTGGCCCCGCTGGACGATCGCGAGGCGCGCGCGGAGCGCGAGGAGCATCGAGGTGATGTCGGCCACAGGCGAGGCGTTAACAATATTCCCGCCGACAGTCGCGAGGTTTCGGATGAGCGTGCTCGCGAAGGTAGTCTCGAAGCGCTCGATCCCTGGAACCGCGCGCTGAACCTCGGGCGAGGCGAAGAAATCGCTCACCGATACCGCCGCGCCGATATCGAGCCAGGCCTGGCCGCCCTCGGACTTCTCCCGGATTCTCGAAAACTCCGGCGCCATCCTTGTGATAAACGGCGCGAACCCTTCTTCGGGCTCAGGGTTTCGCACATAGAAGTCAGTGCCGCCGCCAACGATAAACGCGCCGCCTGTCGCAGCCTCGCCGCTCACATCAGCCCCGCTGCCCGAAGCGGCGCCAGCATCGATCGATGCGTCACCATATTCCGCCACCGATCGCGGCAGCACGTGCGCATCGACAAGAGCGCGCAATCGTTCCCGTGGATCGAGCGGAAGCCGCGCGAATTCCTTTGCGAGCCGCGCCGCGGCTCTTCGTATCGCCGCGTAGCCCGTGCAGCGGCAGAGATTACCGTCGACCGCGCGGAGCGCGCCCGCCAAATCGGGTATGCGCGGCTCGGCGAGCCACGACGTGAGGGCGATGATGAATCCGGGGGTGCAGAAGCCGCACTGGCTCGCGTTTTCTTCAAGAAAAGCCCGCATGACAGGGGTCAGACCCCCATCGGCACCTTCAACTAGCCCTTCGAGCGAGAGCAGGTGTTTTTCGCGCAGCTCACCGGTGGCGAGGAGGCACGAGGGCATGGCGCGATAGCGCACCGTGTCGCCCATCCGTTCGCCGACAAGCACTGCGCACGCCCCGCAGTCGCCTTCCCGGCATCCTTCTTTGGTTGAGTGGAGCCCCAGCTCGCCTCGGAGGACATCGAGGACAGGTGTCCCTTCCGACGAGTTGAGCGTCCTCCACGAGCCGTTCACTTTTATATGCACTGAAGGCATGTTTCACTCCTAACCTCAAGAGTATAGCACGAAATTTGAGGAAGGGAATTCTATGGGGGACGCTTTGGAATCGACTTCAGGTCTCTTCTTCGACATAGAGCGATATTTTTCTGAAATTGTCGACGTCCACAAGGCCGCGATCGGTGATCTTGAGGCTGGGGATGACGGGAAGCGCCATGAACGAGAGCGTCATGAGGGGGCTGGTGGCGGTGAGCCCCTCTTCGCGGAAGAGCTCTTCGAAGGCGCTCAGCCGCTCGATCACAAAATCAGCCTCGCGGTCGCTCATAAGCCCCGCGACGGGAAGCGGCAAGTCGAGCAGAATTCTATCGTCGAGGGCAAACACGAGGCCGCCCTTTATCTTGTTGAGGTGGCGCGCCGCCTTGAAGATCGAGTTGTCGTCGGCGCCCGCGATGATCATGTTGTGGGAATCGTGGCTTATCGTGCTGCCGATCGCTCCCCGCGTGAGGCCGAGGCCCTTGATGAATCCCTTGCCGATGCTCCCTGTGCCCGCGTGCCGCTCGATCACGAACACTTTGAGGATGTCGCGGTCGGGATCGGAGAGCAGGAGCCCGCGCTCCGAGGGCATGCGCGCGATGCCGTGTCCCGTGAGAAGCGACTCGTGCCGCACTTCGATGACGCGCACGGGCGTGCCCTTGTCGGGGATCGAGAAGTCGTCCTTGGTGAGCCATTTAATGTTTACGGAGTCGCGGATCGGCGTGCGCGGAGCGGGGAATTGCTCTATCAGCGCGCCATCCCGCGCAACGATCGTTCCTCCCTTTATAACCACCTTTACCGCGAAGCGCTCGAATGAGGGGAAGGCGATAAAGTCGGCTTTGTATCCCGGCGCTATGGCGCCCTGTGAGGGTATGCCGAACCAGCGCGCGGCATTGCTGGATGCCACGCGGATCGCGTCGATAGGGTCGATTCCCGCCTTTAGCATAAGCCCCAGAGAGAAGTCGATATGGCCCTCGTCACGGAGGTCGTTGCAGTGCCGGTCGTCCGAGCAGAGCATGAAGCGCGAAGCGTTCTCCCGACGCACTGCGGGCATGAGGGCGCGGAGATCCTTCGCGGTAGAGCCCTCCCTCAGCATGATGTACATGCCCTTGCCAACCTTTTCGAGGGCTTCGTCGGCGCTCGTGCACTCGTGGTCCGAGCCAATGCCGGCGGCGATGTATGCCGAAAGCTTCGCCCCTCGAAGTCCGGGGGAGTGACCGTCGATCGGCCTGCCCGAAGAGCGGAAAAGCGCGATTTTATCCATGAGCTGCGGGTTCTGCGCGAGCACTCCTGGATAGTTCATTACCTCTCCGAGACCGAGAATCCGCTGTTCTTGAAGGAATTGGTGCATGTCCGAAGCGTAGAGCGCCGCCCCCGCCGAGTCGAAGTCGGTCGCGGGCACGCACGAGGGAACCATGAAGTACACATCGAGCGGGATGTTTTGCGACACGTTCAACATGTAGCGCATGCCGTCGTAGCCCATCACATTCGCGATCTCGTGGGGGTCGGCCACAATGGTTGTCGTGCCGCGCGGTACCACAACCCGCGCGTACTCAGCGGGAGTGAGGAGCGAAGACTCGATGTGGACATGCGCGTCGATGAGACCTGGCGCGAGCATCATTCCGTCGAGATCGATCGTTTCCTTCGCGGCGAGCCCATCGTTGACTCCCACTATAAAACCATTCTTGACGGATACTATGGAATTTTCGAGGAGCCTTCCCGAAAGCACATCGACGACCATGCAGTGGGTATAGTTGATATCGCAGGGTACTTTGCCGATCGCCGCGTCGATATTGTCTCTCAGCATGTCACCACTTTCGCACGATGAGGGGCTGCCGTCAACGCGTGGTAATGAACGCGTCCTGGCTCGACCCCGGAACGGATTTCACCGTTCCAATCCACTTTTTGGCGTCGTTTGAGCTCGCGTAGGGGCCAACCTTCACTTGATAATAGTTGCGGGTGCCGATGGTTTTTGTCGCGATGATGGCCGTCATGCCCCTGCTTTCAAATTCGCTCCGAAGTTTGTCGGCGGTGGCTTTTTCGGAAAAGCTTCCGACCTGAATCCAGTACTCGGCGCTCGAACTGGAGGAAGCCTTCGTAGCGGCGCTCGGTGTGGTCGCCACGGGCGCGGGGGCAGGAGCGGGCGCGGGCGAAGCGGCTGGGGTTTTCGCGCTAGTTGTTTTGGGAGCTGGCGCTGGCGAGGAAGTTGAAGATGTGGGTGAGGCGCTTATTGGCGCGGGCGCGCTTGCCGTGGGCTTCGTGGTCGCCGGTTTGCTCGTCGTTGCCGAGGGCGTGGATGGCGCTGTTTGCGATGTGGATGCCGTAGGCGCGAGGGGCGCGGAACCGCTCGATGAGGGTGCTACGCTCTGACTTGTCGAGGGAGCCGACGGCGCGGGCAAGACAACCACGGAGTTGTCTGAGCTCTGTCCGTCCGAGCCCTGCGCGTGCCCATCGCTTCCCGAAGATTGCACGACGATGCTGGGAAAGGCGGAAAAATCGTTCGCGGATTGGGTTTTGCCTGGTGAACGACCTGTCAGATCGAAAGGTTTCGAGGCTGCTATTGCGCTGGGAGGAAACAGGATGAAGGCCATGAGGAACACGACGAGGGCAAAGCCGCTCACCGCGACCGCGATCCAAAGTATCTTTTTTGAACGATCTGACATGTGTGAACCCCTACAATCTCTTATCGGCAGGTTGCGCCCATCCGTAAAGCGCTGGAGCGCGGAAGATGGAGTGCCGCCGCTCAGTCTTCAATCTCAGCGAGAAGCGCGAGGAGACGCGCGCGAAGTGCCCCTTGAGAACCGGTGTTCCAAAGCATTGAGATTGGAATACCGGAAGGCCGCATATTCCAGAATTCGCGCTGGCTCGCGATTCTCTCCAGCGCTTCGGTTCCTGAAACGTGGTCTCGAGATTGTGCGCGCGCAAGCCTCAAGTAGAGGGGGGCGCGGACTTCTATCACCGCGCGACAGACACGAATCTGCGGGAATCGATAGAGGAGCGCGGCGTTGATACAGAATCTGGTCACTCCTTGCCGCGCGGCAATCTCTATCTCGCGGTCGAGGAGCGCGTACATGGCGGGATGCACGATAGATTCTAGTTTTTTGAGCCGCGCTGAATCAGCGAAGACGATCTTTGCGAGCCTCGCGCGGTCAATGCTCCCATCGCTCACGACGATTGAAGCGCCAAACGCCATTGTCAGCGCGTTGATCGATTCCGCGAGTGCCCTGTGGCCCAGCTTGTCGACATCACAGACGCGCCACCCCCGCTCCTCGAGGAGCGCCGCGACTTCGTTTTTTCCGGCGCAGTAGCCGCCGGTGAGCCCAAGTATCATCATCGATTCAGTCCCCTCCGTCAGAGATGCATGTCGCCCCAGGAGGTTGCCGTCTCGACGCTCACCCTGAGCGGCACATCGAGCCGCACCGCCCGCTCCATCTCTTCTTTGATGCGCGCCATCGCGCGCTCCACTCCCTCAGTGGGCGCCTCAAAGATGAGCTCATCGTGTACCTGCAACAGCATCGTGACCTCGGGCATCTCGCGCTCGAGCATCCTCTGCACGCGGATCATGGCGATCTTCACGATGTCCGCCGCGCTGCCCTGGATCGGCGTGTTCACCGCGACCCGCTGCGCCGCTTGCTGTTCGGTTTTGTTCCTCGAGTCGATGCCGAGAATGCGGCGTCTTCGGCCAAAGAGCGTCGAGGAGATACCAGTCTCCTGCGCGGAGAGCACGGTTTTCTTGATGAACTCGGCGATCCCCGCGTAGGTGGAAAAGTAAGTATCGATGAAGCCCTTCGCGATCGCGTTGGGAATGCCGAGATCGCGCGCGAGCCTGAAGGCGCTCATCCCGTAGATCACACCGAAGTTGATAGTCTTGGCGATACGGCGCTTCTCGGCGTCGATCTCGGCTTCAGGTACGCCGAAGATGAGCGACGCGGTACGCCGGTGGATGTCGACTCCCTCCTTGAATGCTTTTGCGAGGTTCGGATCTTTCGAGAGGTGGGCCATCACCACAAGCTCGATCTGGGAGTAATCCGCGGAGATGAGGGCCTTTCCCTCTTCCGCGACGAAGGCCGCGCGGATCCTGCGCCCCTCTTCCTCGCGGATGGGGATGTTCTGCAGATTGGGATCGCGGCTCGACAGGCGGCCGGTGGCGGCGCCTGTCTGGACGAAGGTCGTGTGCACGCGTCCGTGGGCGCTCGCGAGATCGGCGAGAGGCTCGACATAGGTGCTCTTCAGCTTCGCGAGGAGTCGGTGCCGCAGAATGAGCTGGGGCACCGGGTCGAGGGGGGCCAGCTCCTCGAGGACGGACGTATCGGTCGAGAAGCCGGTTTTGGTCCGCTTCTGCACGGGGAGCTTGCGCTCGGTGAAGAGGACCTCGGCGAGCTGCTTGGGCGAGGCGAGGTTGAACTCGTGCCCGACGAGGCCGTAGACCTGGGACTGAACACGCGCGAGTTCTCCATCGAGTTCGATGCCGTAGGCTCTGAGGCGCTCCGCGTCCACGCGTATGCCTATGCGCTCCATGCGCGCGAGAATCGGCAGGACGGGCATTTCGATGTCGTAGAAAATCGCGTGGAGACCAGCACGCTCAATCTCTCCCGCAAGTAGCTCATAGAGCTGGAAGGAGAAATCGGCGTCTTCCGCTGCGTACTGAGTCGCGCGATCGAGGGGGACGTCGGCGAAAATGCCGCCCTTGGGAACCACGTCCTCATACTCGAGGCCGGAGAGCCCGAGGTAGCGTCCCGCGACCGCGGACAGCGAGAATGAGGTGGCCTCCGCGTCCAGTACCCATGCGGCGATCATCGTATCGAAACAGCGCGTTCGCGTCTCAATGCCCGAAGCGGCGAGCACATTGATGTCGAACTTGAGGTTGTGGCCTACGAGCAGAAGCTTGTCTGACGCGAGGAGCCTCGAGAGGGCGGCGAATGCGCGCTCAGGCGTGATGCAGCGCGTGTCGGGCGCGCGGAGCGGCACGTACCAGGCGTGCGCGTGTTCCCACGAGATCGAAAAACCGACAATATGCGCGTGGTGCGGATCGAGCGAGTCAGTCTCGGTGTCGAATGCGACAACACCCGCCACGAGCGCTCTCTGAACGATCTCATCGAGCGCGTCGGGCTCAAGCACCGCCGCATAGGACGAGGTTCTCGCGGTCGAACGCTGTGGTGTGTCCATCGAGGCTTCAGGGTTCGCCGCGAGAGTGTCCGCGGCCTCGGCGTTGACCTGCGGGGCGCTCGTGTCTTCGAAGTCGAACTCTCCATTGGCGCGGGCCACCGGTGTGCGCGCCGCCGGTGCCGCACTATGCGGAGCGTTCCGGAGCGCCTCAGGGACGAGGCTCTTTATGCCTTCGCTCAAAAGAAGCGGGGCCGCGCCTCCAAAATTGAGCGTAGCCCTCAGATTCGCGACGTCGATTGGACAATTGGGGACTTCGTAACAGAGCGAAATGAGTTCCTTTGAGAGGAAGGCGCTCTCTCGTCCCTCTTCGAGTTTTTTTCGCAGCGATTCAGGCTCGACGCGACTGAGATCCTTGTAAATCGAGTCAAGCGATCCAAACCGCGCGATCAGCTTCTGGGCGGTCTTGTCGCCAATGCCCTTCACGCCGGGCACATTGTCGGAGGCATCTCCCGTGAGCGCGAGGTAGTCGCGTATCTGATCGGGCCGTACGCCCCATTCACCGAGCACCTCTTCCGCGCCCATCTCCCGGTATCCGAAGTTCTCCGACGGCCGCAGCGCCAAGGTTTGCCCGCCCACGAGCTGGAGAAGGTCCTTGTCGCCAGAGACGACGTAGCAGGGCCTCCCCTCGGCAGCGCATCGAGACGCGAGCGTCGCGATGACATCGTCGGCTTCGTATCCCTCGCTCCTGATGGTAGGCACTTCGAGCGCGTTCAGAATCGCCTCGATGCGGGGAATCTGCGCGATCAGCTCTTCGGGGGTCTTGGGGCGCGTCGCCTTGTAGCTCTCGAGCTGAATGTGTCTGAACGTTGGCCCGACCGAGTCGAGCGCTGCCGCGAAGAGCCCGGGTTTTCGCTGTTCAAAGAGCGAAAAGAGAAAGCGAAAGAAACCGAAAATCGCGGAGACATTCTCGCCCCTAGAGTTGCGGAGCGGTTTGCGAATGAAGGCAAAATACGACCTGTAGATGAAGGCGTACACGTCGAGAATATAGAGCGGTTGTTTCTCTTCCATCACTGCGCCCGGGACTTGGTTCGGGATTCTTCCCACGCCTCGATGAGCTGATAGGCGGCGTTGATCCTCGCGCTCACCGCGGTGGCCTTCTTCAAATCCTCTGGGGAGCCGGTGTGGCGGTCCGGGTGATGCTTTTTAAGGAGCTCTTTGTAACGGGATTTCACGTCCGCGAAGGGGGCGTAGGGAGCGAGACTGAGGAATCGGTACGCCTCTTCGACCGCGACGCGCTCCGAGTTCTCCTGCGAGTTCGCGGTAGAGGAGCGCTGATTCTGCTGCTGCCGCCGTGCTTCTTCTTCCCTGCGCTGGGTTTCGGTCTTCGATGGGTCGAGAAACGAGTTGAGTTCGTCCCACGCGTCGGCGAGGTCCTGGTCCTCGAACACGCCCGCGTCCCGGTAATTCGCGCTCTCCGCGCTCTCGTTGAAGGTTGATGAGACCCATGCCTGCACTAATTTGCCAAGCCGATCGAATATTTGATCCACGCTCTCCCTCGCTCCTGTTTCAGACTAATGGTACTATACCATACAACACATCGATGGTGGAGGGAGCTTTGATACCTCGAGAGCCTTACTGCGTCGTGGTCGGCGGCATCAACCTCGATATTCAAGGATTCAGCAATGCGCGATATGTCGCTGGCGACTCAAACCCTGGCTCCGTGCGGCGCGCGATCGGCGGCGTCGGCCGCAATATCGCCGAAAACCTTGTCAGACTTGGCGTGCGCGCCGAGCTCATCACCGTGCTCGGCGATGGACCAGAGTGGGATATTCTCATCAGGAATTCGATTGATGCGGGAATTGGACTGAGCCACAGTCCTCGTTTCCACAGCATCGATCTTCCCACCTACCTCTGCGTTCTCGAACCCGACGGGCGCCTCGCGGGAGCTGTCGCGGATATGGGCGCGATCGACCGCCTTCACGTCGAACATCTCGAATCGCGCCGCGAGCTCTTCGACGCCGCGTCCGCGATTGTGGTGGATGGCAATGTGCCGCGCGAGTGCATAGAGTGGATCGCGGCGCATTATGGCGCGCGGCCGCGCGAACCAGATCGCGGCGCGAATCCGGGTACGCGCGCCGAGATCCTTTCGAGAAACGAGGGGCCGCTTCTCATCGCGGACCCCGTTTCAGGCGCGAAGGCGCGGAAATTCATGTCCTGCTTTGGGCAATTCGATATCGCGAAACCGAATGCCGCGGAGGCCGCCATCATCGCGGGGCTTCCTCCCGATGCCGATCTCGGCGCGACTATCGCCTCGCTCGCCGCACACTCGAATCTCCCTTCCGAACTCTATATCTCCCTCGGAGAGCGAGGCATCGCGGTCGCGCGCGGCACGTCTCTCAAAAAAATCGCCCTATGTCCCGCGTCACATCGGCCCAGCACAGTGAATCGATCTGGAGCGGGAGACGCCGCCTGCGCGACCCTCGTGTGGCTGTCGGTCGCGGCTCGCCCATCGGACGCGCTCGCATCGAGCCTCCTTGCGTCTACCCCGCGCGAAAAGGCTCAATTCGCCATCGCCGGAGCGCTTTTCGCCGCGGCCGCCGAAGCGCCCGTGAACCCCCGACTCAGCGTCGAAAATCTATGCGAAACCGCGCGGACCTGCTATCCTGAACTCGCGCCGCTCATCGAAATCATTCGAAATGGAGGGAACGCATGAATCGTTTTCTCGATATAGCCGAAGAAGTAGCCAACGCTCAGCGTGTCGGCATGCCTGTGGTCGCTCTCGAGTCCACGATCATCACCCATGGGATGCCCTGGCCTCAGAATCTCGAGACAGCCCTCAAAGTCGAGGCAGCGGTGCGCTCCGAAGGCGCCATTCCCGCGACCATCGCGGTGATGTACGGCAGGCTCAAAGTCGGTCTCTCGATGGATGAACTGACCCTGCTCGCGAACGGCTCTCTCTCGCCTTCCAAGGCATCCCGTCGCGATATTCCTCTTCTTGTGGCGCGCAGAGGAAACGGGGCGACCACGGTTGCCGGCACGATGATTGTGGCGCGGATGGCAGGAATTCGCCTCTTTGCCACAGGTGGGATTGGAGGAGTTCACCGAGGCGCGGAGAAGACCTGGGATGTGTCGGCTGACCTCGAGGAACTCGCGGCTACCGATGTCGCGGTGGTCTGCGCTGGCGCCAAGGCGATCCTCGATCTTCCTAAAACCCTCGAGTACCTCGAGACCAAGGGTGTGCCTGTAATCGGTTACCAAACCTCGGAACTGCCTGCCTTTTACTCTAGGGAATCCGGAGTGAGGGTGCCGATGCGCGCGGAGAGCCCCGCTGAAATCGCGGAGCTGCTGCGAGCCAAGTGGTTGCTTGGGCTCGCTGGCGGCGCCGTCATCGCAAACCCAATTTCCCCCGAACACGCCATGCCGAAGGCAATCATCGACAGGGCGATCGCCACCGCCCTCGAGGAATGCGCGGCGAAGGGCGTTCAAGGCGCTGAAGTGACGCCGTACCTCCTTGCCCGCGTCGCCGAGCTCACCGGGGGAGACTCGCTCGAGTCGAACATCGCCCTCGTCATTTCGAACGCGCACCTCGCGGCGAAAATCGCGAAGGAGTTCGAGAGCATCCGGACCCAGGACGGCGACTGAGTCTCGATTCCGCGTGGCGGCGCAGCCTCGGGCGCGCCGAAATCTTGGTGCCATATATATGTATATTTCTCTATATCTTCGGATTGTGCGCGCAATCAGTCCATGATAGGATGCGACCCAAGTTAATGATGTTTTCCTCAATTCTTTTCTATAAAAAAGGAGCGGTCTCATGAGGATTGTTCGATGTCGGTACGAAGGCCAATCGTATTACGGGAGAGTTGACGGAGAAAATGTGGCGCTCTTGAGCGATTTTCCGACGATTCGTGTCTCTGGCGGCGCGAAAGAGATTGTCTGCGGCAAAGAGCTGAATCGCGTACCGCTTGCGAAGGTGAAACTTCTCGCGCCATGCCAGCCCAAGAAGGCGGTGTGCGTGGGTTTAAACTATCGAGATCACGCGGATGAATTCGGCCACGCGTATCCAACGTCTCCCGTGCTCTTCATTAAGCCTTCGACAAGCCTCCTCAATCCGGGCGAAAAAATTCAGTACCCCCCGCTCTCGAAACGGGTCGACTATGAGGCGGAGCTTGTCGCTGTCATCGGAACGACCGCGAAGAATGTGCCGGTCGAGGACGCGCTTCAATATGTGCTCGGCTACACCTGTGGCAACGATGTCACCGCGCGAGACCTTCAGCCCCAGGACGGGCAGTGGACGGTCGCGAAGTCCTTTGATACCTTCATGCCGCTTGGCCCCTGGATCGAGACTGATGTCGACCCTGACAATCTTGGCGTACGATCGGTGCTCAACGGGCAGCCACGCCAGTCTTCATCGACAAAGTACCTCATTTTCTCCGTCGCGCGTCTCGTTTCTTTTATTTCGCGGATCATGACGCTCGAGCCTGGCGATGTCATTATGACGGGCACACCCTCAGGTGTCGGTCCAATGCAGCCAGGCGACGTAATCCGCATTGAGATCGATGGAATCGGCGCGCTTGAGAATTCGATCGCCTGATATATTCATTCTATGGTATTGTCAAGAATTATTTCGATTTTTCTCTTGCTCGTCGTCGGCTTTGTGGCGCGCAAGAGAAAGATTCTCGATTCCTCAAGCATCAGGGCGATCACCAATTTTGTGCTCTTCATCTCGATTCCCTTTACGATCATCGCGAGTTTCGACCGCAGCGTGCCATTTTCGGCGGCAGCGGATCTTCTCAAAGTCGCGCTCCTTGCGATCGCCATCCATGCGCTCTCGATTTTGATCTCAAAAATCGTGTTTGCCAAAATGCCCGATTCCAAACGCAAGATCCTCACCTACACCACGGTATTCTCAAACTGCGGATTCATGGGTTTCCCGGTGGCCGAGAGTCTGTTCGGGAAAACGGGGCTCATGTACGCGTCGATCTAC
>JAKALZ010000281.1 GCA_021813065.1 bacterium | reverse complement strand
GCGAGCATATCCAGGAGCAACTTCCTTGATATCCCCAATCTCTCCTAAATTTTCTATGTCCTGATTCAATATGACTTTCATGTTCAGGCTCCTTTACGAATTCGATATTGCAGCCACACCTCCGATACGCCGAGAACCGGCATAAGGATGGCGATGGCAAGCCCAACTTTTACGTCGAGCAGTATAAGTGCGACCAACAGCACCAGCATGAGGCCGGTGATGCGGCGCATTCCCTTAGATGTTAAAAAATGTGAAATGACCGATACACCCTGAATCGCATACCATGACGCGGCAGCGAGCGCGAAATTCCACGCGAGCATCTCGATGAGGCCGCTCAATTTTCCATAGAGCACGATGAGCAGAAGCCCCCACGACACGATGCTTGGCCACAGCAGCCACGACGGCACGCTGTAGAAAGATTGAACAGTCTCGCGGTGTTGATCGATAGACTGATTTCTCAGCGAACTCAGTCTCGCGCCGAGCCACCAGCTGCCCGCAAGGACGAGCCAGATTGCCGCGCCGAAACCGTTCATGATCACCGAAACAGCCGGAGCGACGTAGCTTTGCGCTATCGCGGCAACATCAAGCTCCACACCGCCCGCGGTCGCTCCCGCTGACGATAGAAGCTGCGAAATCATCGCGGCGATTGAAGACTGGACTTCCTTCGTGCCTATGCTCGCGGTCAGCATGAAGCCGAAAGCGATCGAGAGCGCGACAGACGTCAGCGTCAATTTTTTCCACGTTTCAAGAGGAACGCAATTCATGATGCATATCGCGAGCAAAAACGCGATGGGAGGCAGGAGTGTCTCTATAAGCACCGACGCCTGCAGCACACCGTAGCTCGAAAGTCTCAGCGCGTTGCCGACCCCAATCACGACAATCGAAGTGAGCAGAGATAAGAAACCCTCTTTTTTGCCTTCCCTGCTAAAGACGTATTGAATGGGGATGAGAAACGCGACCGCGAAAAAGCCACTTGCGTAGAGCAGCCCCGACAGCAATCCCGAGCCGAGATAGGCCGGAAAGTGTCGAGCTCCTGTTCGGGAACTCGAGGGGGTTATTTCGTGCTGGGCTTCCATGCTTTCGTACGCTCTCAGGTGTATAGCTTGGGAATCACTTCACCACGTACGGCAGCAGCGCGAGAGATCTCGCGCGTTTGATATTGACGGCGAGAAGGCGCTGGTGTTTCGAGCATGTGCCGGTGATGCGGCGGGGAAGTATCTTTCCGCGCTCGGTGGTGTAGCGGCGCATGAGATCCGCGTCCTTGTAGTCGATCTTCACATTCTGCGTGCAGAATCTGCACACTTTCTTGCGGAAGAATCCTTTGCCTTTGCGCGGGCCATTGCGGTCGTCCTGGTCTCTGCGCATATCCTGCTGATCGGCATCGCCTCGCGACGCCTTCGCTTCTTCAATATCTTTCATCTCATCCATAGTAATCTCCTCATTAGAACGGAATGTCATCGGTGAATTCATCGACGCTCGGAGAAATCGGCGCGGGGCCGTTCGAAGATTCCGGTTTTGGCGCGGCGCTGTCAGGTGGGTATCGTCGGCTATTTGAATCTGAACCTTGGGGTGGAGAACCGAGCGGACGTATTGTCGACGCGACGATAACCACTTTTGATCGCTGCTGACCATCCTTTTCCCAGCGGTCCTGGCGAAGCTCTCCCTGCACCGCCACCTGGCGGCCCTTGAGAAGATACTTGCTCAATCCCTCAGCGCTCTTGCCATAGAACTCGATATCGAAATAGTGCGGCTCATCGACCCACTGATCATCCTGCTTTTTCGAGCGGTTCACCGCAATGGAAAACCTGCAAATGGGAAGGCCGGACGGTGTGTATTTAAGCTCGCTATCGCGGGTGAGACGTCCCACCAGCACAGCTACATTGATATCGCTCACAATGTGCTCCTTCTTCGAAAGCCTGTCGTAACGTTATTCTTCGATTTTGACGACGAGGTGCTTCAAAATTGATGGGCTAAGCTTGATCGCGCGCTCGAGCGTGACAATGGCTGTCGGCTCCATGCTCATGCGGTAGAGCATATAGTGCGCACGCACCTTTTTGCTGATTGGATATGCGAGAGGTCTATCTCCCATATCATCTTCTTTCACTTCTGCGGCCTTGAACTGCGCGAGCAGATCGGCAACCGCCACTTTCCCTGCCTTGAACTGATCTTCCTCAGAGTTCAAGACAGCGACAAGTTCGTACTGTCTCATTCGTTCCTCCCTGTGGACGTACGCGCCCATACGGGCGCTCATGATCCGGCGACTAGGACCGGATAAAGAGGGCCTTGTCTATATATCACAAAAGAATGCGAAGGGCAAGCGCCAACCGCTTGCACGACCCGCCTTTTGCCCGCATAATAGTTCCGCTTTTCATTTTTCGCTCAGCTAGACCATCTTGTGGAGTTATCATGTCGACTATTCAACCTCGGGTGCTCAAAGGCTTCCGCGATTCTCTGCCAGAAATGGAGATGACACGCGCATCGCTCGTGGATAAACTCGAGAAAGTATTTGGCCTGTTTGGATTTGTGCCGATCGACACCCCGGTGCTCGAGTACGCTGAAATATTGCTCGGAAAAGGCGGAGGCGAGACCGATAAACAAGTCTACCGATTCCGCGATCACGGTGACCGCGACGTCGCGATGCGCTTCGATCTCACTGTTCCGTTCGCGCGCTTCATGGCGGAACACGTCGATCAGCTCTATCTTCCTTTCCGACGCTACCACATCGCGAAGGTCTGGCGCGGCGAGAACACGCAGCGCGGCCGCTACCGCGAATTCATACAGTGCGACTTCGACATCGTGGGTACCGATTCCGCCTCGGCGGATGCGGATATTCTTCTCACGGCCGCGCAGGCGATGCAAAGCCTTGATGTAGGCGAATTTACGCTGAGAATCAACCACCGTGCCCTCTTCAACAGATTCCTGGCGCGCATTGAGGCACAGCATGCTTCAGTCGAGATACTCCGCACTGTCGACAAGCTCGAAAAAATCGGCGCGCCGGCCACGATTGAGCTCCTCTCGAGGCTCATCGCCCCGAACCTCGCGCAAGAAGTGATCTCATTCATCCAAAAAGAAGACAGTTTCGAAAAAACGCTCGAAAAGATGCTCTCTTACTGCGCGCCTGGAGACGCTGAAGCCCGCGCGGCCGGCGATCGACTCCGCGACATTATATCCTGCGTAGGCGCTGCGGGGTACGGGCGCAATGTGGTGCTCGATCCAAGCATCACCCGCG
>JAKALZ010000280.1 GCA_021813065.1 bacterium | reverse complement strand
GTACTTATCGAGTTTCACCGACCCCGCGTAGAGCGATGCCAGGGTGTTCTGGTGTGCTTCATAGCGCGAATAGAACTGAAGGTACGCTTTTTCTCGCACTTCTCTGTCGGGCATGCGCATGAAGGACGCGAACGTTGACTGCGAGAGCGCCATGGGACCATCCGCGGTCTCAACCACTCCAAAATCGAGGTCGACATTCGTGAGGACACTAAATGTTTCCTGCGCGGTTTGCGCTGCTTCGGACTGCATGGCCAGGAGTCGCTCTTCAGCTTCTCCGAGCACGTGGGGTCTGAAGCGCCTGAGCTTTTTCAGAAACACTCTGTAGTCCGCGTACCGCGCATCCGCGAGGCACGCAGTCACGTAACCTTCTTCGAGCGACTGTATCGCGGGGCTAAGCCACGACCAAGAGGCCTGACCGCGCGTCGAGAGGCTTACAAATCGCGCGTACATTCCTCGCGCGGTGCTGTCGCCCTCGTTCTCGGTCACTCTGAGGTGCGCATAGTATCCCAGCCTCTCTTCGAGCATGAGGTAGCGTTCGTACGCGCTCAATATCGCGACCAGGGCGGATCGGTCGGTGCCGAGCTCCCGATTTTTCGCTTCGTCTGCCTCTGGGATCACCGATTCCAACGATTTGAGGCTCTCTTCCCATGCGGCATCGCTCACGAAGAGGCTCGCGAGATTCCACTTGTGCTCGCGTGGCACCGCCGCGCGCTCCGGCAACATTTTAGCCATACTTGCTCCTTTTAGAATGGAGCCAATTTCAAAAGTCTGTTGCTTTTGAAATTGGCTTCGCATTTGCTCCGGTTTCGTTGAAACCGTACGCAAATGCCGCAATAAAGGTTGTTCTTTCAAAACTCATCCGACTTTTGAAAGAACTTCAATGATTTTTTAAAATTCACTCAGCTTCCCTCTTGGGACGCACATCGTGTCGAGTCACGAACAATGAGTTCATGCGGCAAGCGTACATGGTTTCCAGACTGGCCCTCAAGCATTCTCATGACCATGTTGGCAGCTTCTATGCCCTTTCCCCGACCGGGCTGATGCACCGTAGTGAGCGCTGGCGTGACAAGCACACACTCTGGGATATCATCGAATCCAGCGATGGCGATGTCGTGAGGGACACGCAGCCCGAGATCCTTCGCAGCTCCCAGCGCGCCTATCGCCGCGATATCGGACATGGCGACAATGGCCGTAGGTCGATCGCCGCGCGTCAGGAGTTCTCGCGCGCGCCTATATCCATCCTCAGAAGATCCTCTGCAGTTTTGAATGGAAACCCGTGCATCCTCAAGGGTTACTCCATATTCTTCGAGGGCACGCTGAAAGCCCTCGAGGCGCTGCTGTACGACAATCGAGCTGTGTCCCGACTCGCTCGGCTTAGATTCGGGCTCGAGCGATAGTATCGCGATGCGGCGATATCCGAGTCCGAGCACATGCGCCATTACCTGCCGCGCGGCCGCGCGGTGATCGATGCCTATGTTGATCGTCGAGGAAGACTCTTCGCCATCGATGGTTACGAAGGGTTTCCGGTTTTTTTTGAGCAGCTCGACCACCGCGTGATCTGGGCCAACCCCAATGGTGATGAGCCCGTCAACGTAGGATTTTCTCGCTGCCTCCATGATTTTGCCTCGGATTAGCGGCAGAATCGCGAGCGTATACTCTTTCTGCTCGCAGGCTTCTCCGATACCGCTCAAGACCTGAGCCATGTGCGGATTGGCGAAAATATCCCCAATTTTCTGAGGCAGAAGAAGCCCTATGGCGCCCAGCCGCTTTGTGGTGAGCGACCTGGCGAAGGGGTTTGGCACATATCCAAGTTCTTCCACGATCGTCATGATCGTGGCATAGGTCTCTTTAGATATGCGATCGGGGTAGTTGAGCGCGAAAGACACGGTGGTCTTCGAGACTCCAGCGCGGTTCGCGATCTCCGTGATCGTCACTTTTGACATAGCGAAAGAATTGTACACAAAAGAATAAGGCTCGTCAAAGATGCGGAGAGGCGCTCAGGAACCGGGCATATTTCTGACATTTGCGCTCATTTGCGGCTTGAGGCCTTCACTTTAGCGCTCGCGACGCGTATCTTTTTAGTGTATGGACACAATCACGATAAAAATCGAAGGATTCGCTGATGTTACAGTCCCCTCGGGCACGCGCGCCGACAGCATTCTCTCTCAAGCGGGGGTTCGCGAAGGCACAAGCCAGGGCGGAACACCGTTTCCGCCTGTCGCGGTATTCGTCAACAACGAACTCGCGGGCCTAAGTTCTCCTATAAGCGCGAGCTGCGAGATCTCTCCCGTTTTTCCCGATTCACCCTTGGGCGCTGAAGTGTATCGTCACTCGCTCTGTTTTGTGCTGGCGATGGCAGCGCGCGAAATCGCGCCTGAGCGCCGTCTCATCGTGAGCATGGCCATTGGAAACGGCTACTACCACTACTTTGACGATAATAAACCGATTACGCCACAGCTCCTCGAAAGGGTCGCGACCCGCATGCGCGCCATTGTCGAATCGGACCTGCCGATCGATATCGTTTCGCGCTCGTGGAGCGAAGCCCTCAGCGGCTTCGAACGATCAAATCAAGTTGATACGGTATCGCTCATGGAGTACTTCAACGACCCCTTTGTGCAGGTCAATGAATGCGGAGGCCACCGCGACCTCCACATCGCTCCGCTCGTGCCGCGCACGGGGCTCCTGAGTGTCTGGGAACTCATTCCCTACCGCCGCGGCATGCTGCTCAGATTCCCCCACACCAAGACGCCCTACGAGATGGATGCCTTCGTCGACATACCTGTGCTGTACGATATCGCGGAAGAGTATGAGAAAAAGGCGAAAGTGTTGGGAGCGGGATCGATCGGGGCGCTGAACCGGATTACTCAGTCCGGCACGATGCAAGATTATGTGCTCGTCGCGGAGGCGCTGCAGAACAAAAAACTCGCCTCGATCGCGGACAGGATCGCCGAAAGCTCAGATAAAACCAAGGTAATCCTGATCGCGGGGCCATCAAGCTCCGGCAAGACCACGAGCGCCAAGAAACTCTCCGTGCAGCTCCGCGCGCTTGGCTTCAAACCCATCCACATCGAGCTCGACAACTACTTCGTCGACCGAAGCCGCACCCCCCTCGACGCCGAGGGCAAGCCCGATTTCGAGTGCCTCGAGGCCCTCGACATCGAGTATCTCAACCAACAGCTCCTCGACCTCTTCGACGGCAAGGAAATCGAGCTGCCGGCGTACGATTTCAA
>JAKALZ010000279.1 GCA_021813065.1 bacterium | reverse complement strand
AGCGCAACGGTGGCTATACGAGAATCCTGAAACTCGGTTTCCGCGCGAATGACGCGGCCAATATAGTGGTGCTCGAGCTTGTCGATCAGAAGGCCGACGAGAAGAAGGCCGCGCGCGACAAGAAGAACGCCGAGCGCAAAGCCAAGAAGCAGGCCTGAGGGTCTCAGGGAGGAACTTGAAATGTCCAAAGCTCATAGAGGCAAAGGCATACGTGAACTGGCTTCAAGTGGCCGCGGGGTTTGCCCCGTCTGCGGGCGCACTGCCGTAAAAGTGATTTACGAGCAGGAGATCGATGGCAAAAAGACCAAGATCTGCAAAGTATGCAAAGCCCATCTCGCGAACGCGAAATAAGCACATCGCGATATTAGAGTGATTGAAGCTGCCTGCGGCTATCCGCGAGGCGGCTTTTTTTTTGCGTGAGTAATGGGGCGCGGGCAAGCTTAACGCCGCAAGTTGGTTTAACGCCGCGATTCTAAGCTCGCAATGTCGAGCGCGTTGCCGTTCTTCCAGACGAGGGCGCCGCGCTTGTACACCTCCGCGACGAGATTCATGCCCGCGTGGTAGGCGAGGTGTGTAGGAGTAGGCGCGTCGAGGAGGAGAAAGTCCGCGTCCTTGCCTGGCTCGAGGCTGCCCGCGCGCCGAGCGAGCCCGAGCGCCGCCGCGCCGTTCAGCGTGAGTGCGGTGAGTGCCTCTTCAATCGACATGCCCATCTGGAGAACCGCCAGAGCGAAAATGAGCGGTATCGACTGACTGTAGCAAGAGCCGGGGTTGAAATCACTCGCGAGCGCGACAGCGCATCCCGCGTCGATGAAGCGTCGGCCTTGAGCGTAGGGTTCGCGGAGGCTGAACGCGGTGAGAGGAAGGAGGCATGCGATGGTGCCCGCCTTGGCGAGCGCGGCGATGTGCGCGTCGGATGCTTTGAGAAGATGGTCGGCGGAGACGGCGGAGAGCTCGGCGGCGAGCCCGGTTCCGCCGAGTGGGGCGACCTCGTCGGCGTGGAGTTTGAGGGCGAAGCCGGCCGCGCGAGCGCGTTCGAGGTACCAGCGAGAATCTTCAAGTTCGAAGACGTCCTTTTCGCAAAAAATATCAACGAAGCGCGCTAGATTTTCAGCGCGTACGATCGGCAGCACTTCGTCAACCAAAAACGAGAGAAACGCGCGCGGACGCCCCGCGAATTCGTAAGGCGTGGAGTGCGCGCCAAGAAAGGTTGGAACAATGTCGGGCAGGAGAGCGGTCGAACGCGAGACCGATGGCTGGCGCGACAAAAGGTTGTGTCGCGCGCCTTGAAACACCTCCGGAGACCCGCTTTGAGGCGTATCCTGGTACCTGCCCTGGAGCGCGCGCATCGTGCGGAGCTGACAAAGCTCGGTGTCGCGATCGAGGCCGTAGCCGGATTTTCCCTCGACCGTGGTAACGCCGAGCGAGAGCATGCGATCGAGGCGGGCGCGGCTCAGCCGCAAGAGTTCGTCTTCTGTGGCGGCGCGGGTAGCCTCGACGCTGCGAAAGATCCCGCCGCCGCGGCGGTGGATCTCCATATAGGGCATCCCCTGGGCGCGCCAATAAAATTCGTCTTCGCGCCAGCCCGCAAACACGAAGTGTGTGTGACTGTCGACAAAACCAGGGACACAAGCGCGCCCACCGGCGTCGATGCGGGGCGCGAGCGCGGCCTCCCGTTCGAGCGGATTCGCCGCGGCGGCGAGCCCAGCTTCCTCTCCCACCCACCCAATACGGCCGTTGGCGACGTAGAGGCATGCGCGGCGCAGCTTTTTGACGTGGCTCATGGCGGAACCGGAGACAGCCACCTTACCTTCAGGCGTCCAGAGTTCACTTATATTGTGGAGACAGTAGCGATCGGGCAGTTCGCGCATGCCTCAGCATGGCACGCAAGCCTCGCGGGCGCAACGCGCTCTACGCGTGCGTGAATCACGTCGCGCGCAACGCGGCACGCGCGGCCGCAATACACGGACGAGCACAGCGCGCCGAGGGAGATCCTACTTTTTTTCTCCCCTGTAGAGCGGATCGAGCCCGATGGTTCCCCAGACGCGGTCGATATAATGAGGCGCGAGAAGCTGCTCAAGGCGACCGTGCGCGCTCGAGAGTTCGGCCTGAACCCTCCGCTCCGTGAGACTCTTCGGCTCGGCGCGTTCCGCGAGGAATTTGCGCAAGTATGAAATCGATGATTCGATGTAGGCGATCTCGTGTTCGCGATAGTGGTCGATTCTCGCCTTGTACCAGTCGGAGGCAAGCACATACTCGCGATCGAAGAGCGCGCGGACTTCAAGGTCCTGGATGCTCTTGCCCTCGTAGTCGCCGTGCGCCATGACGGAGAGCACTGCCTTAAGCGGTGGAATCGCCGCCTCGTAGGAGCCATCCTCGAAGTAAGCCTTTGCGGATTTTTCCATGGCTTCCGCGATGTTCTCGACGCCGTCTACGAACTCTTCGAGCGATTGAAGCTCAGGCCTCAGCATGTCCTCTGGGAAGATGACCGAAGGTGTATCGAAAAGACGTCCCAAGTAGGTGGCAGCAAAGAGTGGCGTGATGCGCCATCCGAGCCTGGAGGCGGGGATGAGCCGCCCCTTGTACTTGAAATCTTCGACGCGCTCAAGATACCCGTGACTCTTGAGGAACTCGGGGTCGCGCTCCTCTGGCCCGAGACGGGCCCAGAGCTCGGGCATCATAAGCGAAATGTCGTGATCCATCTTGTACTTGTGGCCGATATGCCCCGCCGCGGTCGTGAAGCCGGAGTATCCTGTCAGGATAAAGCCGAGGAGCGCGTTGTTGAGGTCGGAAGTCGGGACGAGGGCGTTGAAGGGGCCTTTGGTGAGCGCGCCTTCGCTGCCCGCGCCGGTGGTCGAAGGACTTTTGCCCGTCAACGAGCACACAAAGTCCATGAAGAGTTCGGGGAGCTCTTGATAGTGGATCGGCCCGTACACCGCGAGCGGTCTGATTCCGGCCTTTGGGTCTGGTGGATTGTTGCGTCTGCCAGGGAGCACCGCGCCCACAGGTTGCGGCAAGGATTTGTCCGCGGGAATGCGCCTGTAGAGCTGTGGTCCAATCTCTGCGAGGTAACGGGCCTCAACATTGACATAGGTCGGGTCGAGCTGAAGGTAGCGCGGATTCTTGGAGGGAGCGCCATCCACGAGGCGGAAACAGTTCGAAGCGACAAAGTATTCGAAATTTGGGTCCTTTTCGGTTTCTTCGATGAATTTCCGCATCGGCTCGGTGTATTCA
>JAKALZ010000011.1 GCA_021813065.1 bacterium | reverse complement strand
CTCCCTGCTCGCGCCTGTTCCGCAGCCAGGAACCGGCCTCACCGCCGTAATCGCGACACCGATGACGGGCGCTTTCGTCGATGTGCAGGGTTGCATGATGCTGTTGATGTGGAAAAGCCCGTTGCCTTAGGGCGTGATGTCCTGCATCGAGATGGGGAGGATTACGGGCGAGTTCCCGGTGCTCCATTCGACGATATCCAGAATCTCTTCGCTCACGCGGAGTATCCAGCCTTCCTTAACCGTAGGCGACACGGCGAACCCTCGGTGGTTGACGATCCGGTTTCCTTTTGTGGTGTCGATGGACAGAATCGCGTCCATGTCAGGGTCGACTTCGTACGCATTCATGGTCTTCATGTCCACGGGCGAGCCCATGAAAGGCACGGGGCTATGCGGCTGGGTGGGCGCGTTAGGACAGATATGCGTGGCGACGATGACATCGCCGGCAACACGATCGCCTTTTGCCCACATCTCACCGAGCTTGAAGGCGCACGCGAGCGCGGCGATCGCGCCATCCGCGTCCGATACGAGCCCTGTTCTTTCGGGCCTGGCGCCGATGCCTCCGAGTCGCCCGATGATGCCAAGCGTGGGGCTCGAACCGCCCGCGTGTTTTCCGTGTGTCCCGGGGATGAGCACTCGGATGAAATCCGTTTTGCCGCTTTCGCCCACGATTTCGTACACTTGAACAAGGTTGAGCCCTCGCGCGCGGAGCGCGTCGGCCACTTTTGCGCCGGTTATCGTCGCGTCATCCAATAATTCATAGACATCGATTACTTGTTTCAGCATGAAAAACCTCCTAAAATAGTAGTGTATTTCGCCATTCTGAGCCGAGGAGAAGGTCCGCGCCTATGTATATCCTTGTTGTGGAAGACGAGCATTCTCTCGCAAGGATGATTGAAGTCGAACTTCTCCTTCAAAACATGCGCGTCGAAGTGTGCCACGATGGAAAATCCGCTCTCGCCCGCGCGATCGAGACAAAATTCGATCTCATTATACTCGATTGGATCCTTCCCGATATCGAAGGCATCGAGGTCTGCCGAGTCTTGCGCAGCCAGGGTGTGCAAACCCCCATCATCATGATCACCGCGCGGCAGGAAGTGTCCTTCGAGGTCAGGGGACTCACTGAGGGCGCCGACGACTTCATCGTGAAACCATTCGATATCGAGCAGCTCCTGGCGAGAATCCGCGCGCTGATGCGCCGCAGCTCTACTCAAAGTACCACCCTCGCGCGAACGGTTATCGACACGCTCGTAATCGATCCTGCCACCAAGGCGGTCTACGACAGCGGACAGCGCCTCCACATCACCAAGAAGGAGTTCGAGATCCTCATGCTTCTTCTCGCGAATCGGGGAAAAGTTGTCACCAAAGAAGAGATCCACGAAGCCGTCTGGGGAAAGGACGTCCACATCGAAGAGGGGGCTATCGCGGTTCACATCAAGGCGATCCGCGACAAGCTCAAAATGCTCAGGATCGAAAACGTGCGCGGTTTCGGCTATATGATCGAACAATCCGACCAGCGCGGGTCGCCTACCGCCAACTGAGCGCCGGAGCGAGACTCTTGGACGACGCCGCGCAACCTGCGCCACAGGAATGAACGCACCATGAAAAAGCGATTTCTTGCGATTCTCGCCGCGGTGATCGGACTTTTGAGCCTCATCTCTTTTGTGCTTTCTTACTATTCGGCGAAGGGGAGCATCGAGGAACTCATCATCGAGAGGGCGAACACTCGCCTCTCCATCATTGTCCAAGGCTTCAGCAATATCGCGAACGATATCGACATCTACTCTTACGTTAATTTCGCGCACGAGAGCATCTCTATACGAAAAGGATCCTTCCTCGTCTTTCAGTACGGGACCTCGAGGGTAGACCAGAATTCTCCCAACGTGAAAATCCTTGAGGCGAGGAAGGGCGACTACGACTTTGTCCTCTATCTCGATATCGACGCCGAGGTCGCGGCCTATCTCGCGCCTTTCCGGCAGATTATCGCTGCCTCTGTCGCGCTGTACGCGGTCATCTTCGCAGTGTTCGGAATTCTGTTCATCAACACCGTGGTGGGTCCCATATCTTCGCTCGCCGCGAGCATGGCGAAGATCACATCGCACAACCTCCGCGAGCGTATTCCACTGCCCAAACGAAAGGACGAAATCAGCCAGCTCGTGCAGACTTTCAATTCGATGCTCGAGGAGATCGAAGGCGCGTACATACGGCTCAAGACCTTTGTGGACGACATGACCCACGATATCGTGACGCCGGTACAGATCCTCGAGGGGTACCGCCAGCTCATCGAGCGTCATGGGAAAAATGAGAAGATCATCGATGAGTATCTCGAAGTGTCGAAGGTCCAGCTCTTCCGGCTGAAAGAAATGACCAGTTCCCTTAAGGCCGCGTTCTTGGTCGAGAAGCGACGCCGAGTCGAGTTCGCGGATGCCTCGGAGATTACCTCGAGGAATGTCGAGTACTATCGGGAACTCTACACAACTATTCATTTTGACGCCTTCATCGATCGCGGCGTTCGCTTTCCTATCGAGTCGATGGACCTCGAACGAATCGAGAATATCCTCATCGACAACGCCGTGAAGTACGGCGATGAGGGTGGCCGCATCGAAATCCGTCTCACCAAGGGTGAACTCGTTGTCAGGGACTTCGGGAAGGGCATCGCCGAACCCGCGCTCGCCTTCGATCGAACCCAGCGGCCCGAGGATGAGGAGCAGCGCGGCGAGGGCGCGGGCATCGGCCTCACGATTATCAAGAGGTTCTCGGAGGAGTATGGCTTTACGCTCGAGCTCGAAAGCCGAGTGGGCGAAGGCTGCCAGTTCGTCATCAGGTTCCCTGAACGAAACGTGTGATCACCCTATAGATTCTGTATAAATATTGCGATAGCAAGGCCAGGTATGGCATTTTTATTCAAACTTTAGAGTATCTTAATAATTTCTTTAAAAATCTGACTAAAAAAGACATGTAAGATGAGTGAGAGTTTCCGCATAAGGAGGTAATGATATGTCTCTGAAGAAATTCGGAGTCGCGATTCTGATTTTCGCTGTCTCGATCGCGGCGATTGCGGCACAAACAACGCTGGTGGTCGGCCAGGCCACGGATCCCATCATTCTGGATCCGCCGATGTATTCTGATACACCGACACACAACGTCAATCTTCTGATCTATGATAGACTCTACGATCTGTCGAGCGACGGAAAAGTCGTGCCGGGGCTCGCGGTCGATCTGCCAAAAATCGAAGAGAACGGCACGAAATACACAATCAAGATCAAGAGTGGCGTCAAATTCCACAATGGTCAGCCGCTCACCGCCGATGATGTCATCTACTCGTTCCAGCGCGGCGCGTTCAACGACAAATCGCAGATGAAATCGATTTTCGCCATGATGTACGAAGTAAAGAAAATCGATAATTATACCTTCCAGTTCAGAACCGGATTTTTCGACAAGACGAAAGCGCCCGCCGGCATGACCGACAACGATCTCAAGTCCTTCGATGAACGCGGCAAGTACTACAAACCGGCCGCGTTCGGCTCGCAGCTCAACCAGCTCACCTGGCTCGGCGCGTCGATCGTCAGCAAGGCGACGCTCGAAAAGGCCCAGCAGGACGGCACGATAAAGGATTACGGCATCACATGGGCGATCGGCTCAGGCCCCTTCAAGTTCGACTCATGGAAACAGGGCGACAGCATCACCCTCGTGAGGAACAAGGAATACCACGATTCGAGCATCCAGACGAACGTCGACAAGATCATCTTCAAGACCATCCGCGATCCCTCGGCGCTCAAGTCAGCCTTCCTCAATAAGGAAGTCGATCTGATCATGAACGTCGCGCCCCTCGACGCGAGAGAAATCGAGATGAATGGCGGCAAGATCCTTCTCACCAACGGCTACTTCGGCTACCACTACCTCGCCTTCAACATGAAATCGCCGCGCGTAGGCCAGGTCAACACCGACGGCACGCCGGATATGGATGGCGTCTACGACCTCTCTTCTCCCTCCGCCACGCTCAGAATGGCCATTCTGTACTCGATCAATCCTTCGGATATCGTCAATTCGCCCGACATCATGGACAAGCGCGGCAAGGTTACCCTGCAGTACGTCGAGAGCCTGCCCTTTGGCCACATCGACGATCCCAAGGGCACCCGCATCGAAGAGGGCAACCTGAAAAGCGGGTACTACAACCCCACCAAGGCTAAAGAGCTCTTCGCCTCGCTCCCCGAATCCTTGAAGAAACCCGGCATCCTCAAGTGCACCGCACTCTCCGGCAGCGTGTACGTGAAAGAGGCGCTGGTGGTCAAAGACCAGGTGAAGCGCACCCTCGGCGTCGACCTCATCAACATCGAACAAGTGGCGCTGTCCGAACTCGCCACCCGCAGATCGAAGAGCGACCCTGAAGTGTGGGATCTCCTCGTGAACTGGACGCAGACCGACGATTCCTACTACATCTTCGTAGCGTTCGACGGCTTCAACACCTCGCTGCTGCACGACACCAAGTTCTACACCAAGGCTGCCCAGGAATGGATCGACAAAGGCAACTCACTGCCAAACGGCCCCGAGCGCAATGTCGCCTACCAGAACGCCCAGAAAGAGATCCTCAAGGCAGTGCCCCGTGTTCCTCTCGTCGCGATTATGGGCATCTCGGCTTCCCAGCAAAACATCTCCGGAGTATTCCTCTCGCCCTCTGGGTCATTCATGCTCGACAATGTCGTGAAAAAATAGACATTTCATCTGTGGCAAAGACCAGAGTGTGATCGTGCGGCGGATGAAAATCCGCCGCACGCCTTTCTTCGCTCAAGAGGATAGCGTATGACCAGGTATATTTTTCGACGTCTCTTGATGATCGTGCCCGTGCTCGTCGGCGTTACGTTCATCGTTTTTTCTCTGACTTACATCTCCCCTGGAGACCCCGCGCGCATGATTCTGCCCCAAGACGCGACCGACGCGGATATCAGCCACATGCGTCACCTTATGGGGCTCGACGAGCCATTCTTGCTGCAGTATGTCCACTTTCTCTTCGGGTTCAAGAGCCCGAGCGAGGACGCGTCGTTCAGTTACAAGGGCCTCCTGGCCCTCGATCTGGGTCGTTCGTATGTGTCGAACCGGCCCGTGTTCAAGACTATTCTCGAACGTTTCCCCAATACCGCGCTTCTGGCGATTCTCGCCTTAATTCTCTCGGTGATTCTCTCGATACCCGCGGGTATCATTTCAGCGACACACCAATATTCAGTTTCCGATATGGTTGTGTCGATACTCTCGCTCTTGGGACTCTCCATGCCCGCCTTCTGGCTCGGCATGATTCTTATATGGATATTTTCGGTCAAACTCAGGATCTTTCCCTCGCTGGCGAATCCGGCGAATCTTAAATCGCTCGTGTTGCCGGTGATAACCTTGGCCACGATGAATACCGCGGTTCAGGCGCGCATGACGCGCTCTTCGATGCTCGAGGTTATCCGCCAGGACTACATCCGCACCGCTCGCGCCAAAGGCCTCGACGAAAAAAAAGTCATCCGCAAGCACGCGCTGAACAACGCGCTCATCCCCGTAGTCACAGTAATCGGCCTCCAGGTGGGGCAGCTCCTCGTCGGCGCGGTGCTGACCGAAACCGTGTTCTCCTATCCGGGCATCGGCACTATCATGGTCGACGCGATCCAGCGAAAGGACACACCCCAGATACTCGCGTCGGTGGTATTTGTCGCGATCATCTTCGCGCTCGTCAATCTCATTGTGGACATTGTGTACGCGTTCATCGACCCACGTATCAAGGCGCAGTACGAGAGCATGTCGAAGGCGCGATCGAACGGCGCGGCGAGGAAGGGCACGTGACATGGAAAAGAAACTACGCACACCCCACGCCACGCGCCCTTCCGCCCGAAAATCGGCGAAACAAAAAACCGCGTTCCAGGAATTCTGGAGACGATTTAAAAAGAACAGACTCGCGGTCGCCGGCTTTGTCATCGTCGTCATTTACATTCTGATGGCGATCTTCGCGGATCTTTTCTTCTCGTACGACTTCATCACGGAGAACCAGATCTCGAACGCGTTCGCTCCGCCGCTCACCACCGCCGAAATCGATCTCAACAACGGAGCGACTGCCCAGCACCTCTACATCCTCGGAGCCGACAACTTTGGCCGCGACATTCTCGGCAGGATCATCCACGGCGCGCGCGTCTCTATGGTCATCGGGTTCACGACCATCGCCTTCGCGGGCATCGTCGGCTCGGCGCTCGGCGCCATTGCCGGCTACTATGGCGGCAAGATCGAGTCCGTCATCATGCGCGGCACCGACATACTCCTCGCGATTCCGAACATACTCTTCGCGCTCGCCATTGTCGCCGCCCTCGGCCCAAGCTTCCAGAACCTTCTGCTGGCGATCGGCATCACGTCGATCCCGGCATTCGTGCGCCTTATGCGCGCGTCGGTCCTGACCCTCAAGAACCAGGAATTCATCGAGGCGGCGAGAGCCCTCGGCGCGCGCGATTTCCGCATCATCGTGCGGCATATCATGCCGAACTGCATGGCGCCCATCATCGTGCAGGCAACGCTGGGAATCGCCCAGTCGATTCTCTCCGCGACCTCGCTCTCCTTCCTCGGCTTGGGGATCCAACCGCCATCGCCGGAGTGGGGCAACATGCTCTCTGACGCGCGCTCCTACATAAGCTACGCGCCGCACACCCTCCTCTTCCCCGGCTTGGCGATCATGACAGTCATTCTCGCCTACAACCTGATCGGTGATGGTCTGCGCGACGCGCTCGATCCAAAACTCAAGCGATGAGGTACCACCATGGATGAACAATTGCTTTCTATACAGAACCTCACCACGCAGTATCTTACCGACGAGAGCGTCATCCACGCGGTGAACGGAATCAATCTGCATCTCGCCAAGGGCGGCAGCTTGGGTCTTGTGGGCGAATCTGGAGCGGGAAAGACGACGACCGCCTACTCGATCATGGGGCTCTTGCCGAAACTGACGGGCAAAATCACACAGGGAAAAATTCTCTTCGAAGGCAAAGACTTGACCCGCCTTCCCGAAGATGAGATGCGGAAGATCCGGGGAAACGAGATCTCGATGATTTTTCAGGACCCCATGACCTCGCTCAACCCGATACTCACTGTCGGTGACCAGATCGCCGAGGTGCTTGAGATCCACGGCACGGCCGACACTCACGCCGCGCTCGCGAAGGCGGGCGATATGCTCGAAATGGTCGGCATACCGCGCGACCGCATGCACGAGTACCCGCACCAGTTCTCGGGCGGCATGAAACAGCGCGTGATCATCGCGATCGCCCTCGCCTGCAATCCAAAGCTCCTCATCGCGGACGAACCAACCACCGCCCTCGACGTGACGATCCAAGCCCAGGTGCTGCGCATGATCCGCGACCTTAAAGTGAAGCTCGACACGAGCCTCATTCTCATAAGCCACAATCTCGGTGTCGTCGCGCAAGTCTGCGAGAATGTGGCGATCATGTACGCCGGCCGAATCGTTGAGTACGGTCCGCTGCGCGAAGTGTTCTCTCGCCCGCTCCATCCGTACACCGAAGGGCTCCTCAACTCCATTCCCCGCATCGAGGTCGACAAGGATCGCCTCTCCCCGATCCGCGGCATGATGCCCGACCCCTCGACGATGCCGCACGGCTGCATTTTCAAACCGCGATGTCCCTATGCCGCGGCGGCCTGCGGCACGAGGGCTCCGCACATCACCGAAATCTCGGGAAGAAGCGTCATGTGCCTCATGCACGAAGGCGTCATTCCCAACACTATGGGGACAGGGGGACATCATGCGTGAACAATCCACCGCCGCGCCGATCCTGCACGTCAGCCACTTGAAGAAATACTTCCACACGCCTCGGGGCAACCTCCACGCGGTCGACGACGTGAGCTTCGACATCCCGGAGGGAGGAACGCTGGGCGTTGTCGGAGAGTCCGGCTGCGGCAAAACGACCACCGGCCGCGCAATTCTCCGGCTCATCGAGCCCACGAGCGGCTCAGTGGTCTTCGACGGCAGCGATATCATCACCCTCGATAAAAACCGGCTCAGAGTGATGCGCGAGAAAATGCAGATCATCTTCCAGGATCCCTACTCCTCTCTCGATCCACGAATGGCGGTCGCGTCCATCATTGGGGAGCCCCTTATCATTCACAAAAGGGTCACTGGGAAGAAGGAACTCTTACAGCGCGTCCACACGCTGATGGAGATGGTCGAGCTCGAGGACCGACTTTTCTCCGCTTATCCCCATGAGCTCGACGGCGGGAGGCGGCAGCGTATCGGAATCGCGCGGGCGCTCGCGCTCGAACCGAAATTCATCGTGGCCGATGAACCAGTGTCGTCGCTCGATGTATCGGTTCAGGCGCAGATTCTCAATCTCATGCAGGATCTTCAGGATAGACTGGGCTTGACGTACATGTTTGTTACCCACGATATGGCGGTGGTAAAACACATCTCGGACGAAATCGCCGTGATGTACCTTGGGCAGATCATTGAGCGATCGCCCGCCAAAGCGCTCTTCTCGCGACAGTACCACCCCTACAGTCACGCCCTTATCTCGGCGATTCCTACCATCGACACACAAACCGCCGAAGCGGCGAGCATCCTCCGTGGAGAGATTGGTTCTCCGATTGAGCCGAAGCCTGGATGCAGGTTTGCGCCGCGCTGCGAGTACTGCGTCGACAAATGTCTCACTGAGACGCCACCGCTCGAGATGCTTGAGCCGGGCAGACAGGTGGCGTGCTGGCGCGCAAAGGAACTGCGGCTGTAATGCCGGGCTGCGCGATAGGCGTCCGCATGGCCGCACATCCCCTTTTCGAAAGGAGCATGAGTATGGAACGTACCGCGATACGACACGCGCTTTGGAGCGCCATCGACACCCGCAAAGATGAACTTGTCCGATTCTGCGCCGATCTTATAAAAATCCCAAGCGAAAATCCGCCGGGGAATGTCGATGATGTTGAATCTTTCATCTCAGCCTTCCTGAGGAAGACCGGAATCGAATACCGAGTCGTGGGGCCATCGCCCGCCTTTCCCAGCATCGTCGCGGGCATCGGAGAGGGGCCGGAACTCGTCTTCAATGGCCACTGCGACGTGGTTCCCGCGGGCGACCGCGCGCGCTGGGACTTCGACCCCTATGGCGGCGAAATCACCGCGACAACCATCCGAGGAAGAGGCACTTCTGACATGAAGTGCGGGCTCGGCGCGGCACTCTTTGTGATGAGTCTCATCGCCCAGCTGCAAATTCCGCTGAAAAAGCGCCTGGAAATCCACATTGTCCCCGATGAGGAAACTGGCGGCGCCAACGGCACCAAGTGGCTCGTCGAAAATGGCTATGCGGACCGCGCGTTCGCCTGCGTTGTCGCAGAACCCACCGGGAGCGATACCTGCGAAGTCGGACAAAAAGGCCAGGTTCGAATCCACGTGACTGCCGAAGGGAAAGCCGCCCACGGGAGCATCGGCAACTATGTGGGAGAGAATGCCATCATGAAAATGGCCGAACTCCTCGGCCACCTCGGAGAACTCCGCGCCATGCGGGGCGTCTACGGTCCCTCTCAGGCGCGTGTTCTCCTCGACTCCAAACGTATCGCCCAAGACAAGCTCAACCGTCCGAATGTGGGCGACGCCATCGACCACGTCACCGTGAACCCGGGCATCATCAAAGGCGGCACGAAGATCAACATGGTGCCCGACCTCTGCGAAGCCGACATCGACGTCAGAGTCCCAATCGGCCTGCCTTCGAGCAGCGTCATCGCGCGCTTCGAAGAATTAGTCCAGCGTCAAGGCCTCAGCAAAATACGCTACCGATTCGAAACGAGCGAAGCGAACTACACCGAAGTCGCCGATCCACTCGTCCAGACGATCGTGCGGAACGCGGAAGAAGTGTGGGGCCACAAGGTGATCCCCGCGTACCAATGGGCATCCAGCGACGCGCGCTACTACCGTGTCAAAGGCGTGCCGACCCTGCAGTTCGGTCCCTCGAACACCGAAGGTATCCACGCGTACAACGAAGATGTCGACATCGAAGATGTGATCAACGCAGCTAAAGTGTATGCCGCCGCGATCTGCGATCTCGTGGTGAAAGAGTAATTCGAGCAATCGATCGGCGGCTGCCAGCCGAGCACATGCCAACGCGCGCCTGCCACATCAGGGCGCGCTTTTAAAGTAAATGCCAGCTGAGCCAATTTCAAAAGTCTGTTACTTCTGAAATTGGCTTTGCATTTGCTCCGTTTTCGTTGAAATCGTGCGCAAATGCCGCACTACAAAGTTATTCTTTCAAAACTCGTCCGACTTTTGAAAGAATCTCATAATATTTGGTTTTACCTACTAGTATAGTTCTTCTCTATCCATTCTCTATACGCTCCTGAGCGCACTCTCGACACCCAGGTTGGATTACTCAAATACCACTTCACTGTTTGCCGCAATCCTTCATCGAAGGTCACTGATTGTTTCCAGCCAAGTTCTTTTTTCAACTTAGAACAGTCGATCGCATAACGCCGATCGTGGCCGGGCCGGTCCTTCACGTAGGTGATGAGGCCGCGCAGGCGCGCCGCATCGAGGCCGGCTTCTTCGGCGACAAGCTCGATGAGCCGCTCAAGGAGGCGGATATTCTCCCACTCGTTCTCCCCGCCGATGTTGTAGGTGCGGCCGCTTTGACCCTCCTGCATGATAGTCCAGACCGCCTCATTGTGGTCTTCCACATAGAGCCAGTCGCGGATGTTGCGCCCATCGCCGTACACGGGCAAGGGCTTGCCTTCGAGCATGTTGAGAATCATGAGCGGAATGAGTTTTTCGGGGAACTGGTACGGACCGTAGTTGTTCGAGCAGTTGGAGAGGGTGAGCGGCAGGCCATAGGTATGGTGGTAGGCCATGGCGAGGTGGTCGCTCGCCGCCTTGCTCGCTGAATAGGGTGATCGTGGGTCGTAGGGTGTAGCTTCAGTGAAGTAGCCCTCTTCTCCCAGGGAGCCGAAGACCTCGTCGGTACTCACATGGTGGAAGAGCACATCCTCGCGCATCGCGCCCGAGGGCAGACGCCAAGCCTGCCGCGCCACATCGAGGAGGGTATAGGTGCCGAGGACATTGGTGCGAACAAAGGCCTCAGGCCCGAGGATGGAGCGGTCGACGTGGCTTTCCGCTGCAAAGTGGACCACGGTGTCAATCTGATATTTGGAGAAGGTCCGCTCGACCAGCGACCGGTCGCAAATATCGCCCTGCACAAAGAAATAGCGGCGCGCTGCACCAGTCTCTTCTGCAGCTGCCCCATACCGCGCCTCGATGTCCACAAGATTTTCGAGATTCCCTGCGTAGGTCAGGGCATCGAGATTGATGATACGGCCCTGAAAATCTGCGCGCCCTAAGAGCCAATGAATAAAGTTCGAGCCGATAAACCCCGCGCCGCCGGTGACGAGGATGGTGGTGAGTGATCTCATATCATCTCCCAGCGCCAAATGGCAATTTAAATTTCTCAACAATCATTTGGGCTGACTTTTCTACTGAAAACTCGGAATCAATAAGCTCGCGACCATTCTTTCCCATCGAGATTCTAATCTCTGGATTAGAAATTAAATATTCGAGATTTTTCATAAAAGCTTCGATATTACCGCTTTCCGACCATAAACCACATTTTTTACTGACGAGCATCGAACCAAGATCTGTATATGTATCTGTTGCAGCTAATACAGGGAGGGAAAAATCAAAATAATCCAAAATCCGCTGAGGAAAATTCGGGATTGTAAAACGCCTGTCTAGGAATATCAGTCCTATATCCATTCGAGAGAGAAAGGAGCGATATTTGCTATTTTCCAAATATTCAATCAGAGTAACAGGGTGATCTGGATGTGTTTTCACGAATTTTTCAAGTCTTGGATATTCTGTACCACTCCCACATATTACGAAATGCACATTCTCTATTTCTTTCGATTTATTTAAAACTTCAAGGAGAAAATCAATCCCTTGAGGCTTTCCAAGATTTCCACCATATATGATTTTAATTTTTCCCTTTGGAATTTTATATTCTTCAAGCAGATCTTCTCCTTGCTTCATATCTATTTGCAAAAAAGACGGTTTTATGGAATTCGGGTTAATTTCAATTATTTTCTTCTTTAAAAAAGGATTGTGGTGAAGCAAGTATCTTTTATTTGCCTCAGACATGCATCCAATCACATCGGAATTCTTGTAAAGCGTTTTTTCCTTTGTTCTGAAGAAGGAATAAATCAAGCCTTTTTTTTTCATCATCCCCAAATCAACGGCGTTTTGTGGAAAGATATCCTTTAAAAGCAAATAGATTATGGAGCCTTTCTTTGCAAAGTAACTTGCAGCGCTACAAAAGGTAATTGGCGGCGTTGTAATAATCACCATGTCCGGATGATTGTCTCCATAATGCTTCTTCATTGCAGCTAGATATCTTGGCTCAGTGAGCAAAATATTCAGCGCCTTCGTTATTATATTTGTTTTGGTCACTCTTCCAGTAGGAACTGAGACGACCTTAACATTCTTCCGCCAAGATACCGCAGGATACCCTAATGCTTTTTGTTCCTCTGAACGAAAAACTGTAATCTCATGCCCGAAGGAAGATATCTCATCCATCAAGTCTGAATAGAGGCTTCTCGCGCTATCGGAAATAGGATAATACTGAGTCAAGAAGCAAATTCTCATATTATTTTACTTATTCCAAGTGACTTTGTTGATAATCGGCGTATACCCCTGAATAATCTTCAGCACCTTCGCCGACACATCCTCATCGACATAATCAACCGGCCGATGGTCTTTACCATCAAAAAAATCAATGGCCAGTTCAATCGATTGCGTCAAGCTTTCTGCCGTATACCCGCCAATCACTATGCTCCCCTTGTCCACCGCCTCCGGCCTTTCCGTCGAATTCCTGAGCAGCACCGCTGGAAAGCGCAAAATCGCCGACTCTTCGCTCAGCGTCCCTGAATCGGAAATGACGCACTTTGCATCAATCTGAAGCCGGCAATAATCAGTAAAACTGAGCGGCTTGACTTGCTTTATGAGTGGATTGAGCTTGACCTCGGCTGCTTCAAGCCGCTTCCATGTCCTAGGATGCGTAGAAAAAATGACCGGAAGCCCATAGGCTTCAGCGATCGCATCGAGCGCTTTTACCAATTCATTGAACTTGTATTCGATATCGATATTCTCTTCCCGGTGCATGCTGAGCACAAAATACTTGCCCTTCTCGACTCCGTAGGTCTCAAGCGCCTTGGAAGATTTAATTTTCTCCATATTGCACTGGATGACCTCGGGCATTGGGGAGCCAGTGACAAAGATATGCTCCTTTCGGAATCCTTCGGCAAGGAGGTAGCGCCGGGAATGCTCGGTATATGGCAAATTTACATCGGCGATATGGTCGACAATCTTGCGATTGATTTCTTCCGGCACATTTTGATCGAAACATCTGTTACCCGCTTCCATATGGAAGATAGGGATTTTCAGTCTCTTGGCTGGAATCGCGCAAAGGGCTGAATTCGTGTCGCCAAGGACCAGAAGCGCATCGGGCTGAATCTCTTTTAACAGCTTATACGAAGCGGCGATGATATTCCCCATGGTTTCGCCGAGATCCGCGCCTACTACATTGAGGTAGCGATCTGGTGCTCTGAGTTCTAGGTCCTTGAAGAAAATCTCGTTGAGCGTGTAATCCCAATTCTGTCCTGTATGCACAAGAATATGATCAAATGCCTTGTCACAGGCACGGATGACTTCTGACAAGCGGATGATTTCTGGTCTCGTTCCGATAACAGTGACTACTTTCAATTTTGTTTTCATTCAAACCTCTAGAGCATAGGTATCAGGCCGGGATGCATCGAAGATTTCGTTTGCCCAGAATATAACGATGCAATCCTCTGTACCTGTGTTTTCAATTGAGTGGGTATATCCAGGTGGAATATCGACAACCCGAATTCTGCTGTCGTCGACATCATACACAATTTTCTCATCTGTATCGATTCTTCGGAGCGCAATGCGTGCCATACCTTTGACAAGGCTGAACTTTTCCACCTTGGTGTCATGATAGTGATTGCCGCGGATGATGCCAGGCTTGGTGGTGGACACAAAAATCTGCCCCGCATGAGGAGATTTGATAAGCTCGAACAGCCAGCCACGCTTGTCAACCTTGAGCTCCGGTTCCATGGCAAGCTTGTCCGCATCAACATAACTTACATACGTTGTATTAAGCTTTTTTAAGAACTCATCCGAAAAATCAGGGATATATCCTTTGCTTTGATATTCATGCAGCATGCGGATCTGCTCTGCAATCGTGCCTACGGTGGTTTCATAGACAGGCCCGGCGTCCACAAAGCTGAATCCCTCATGCTTAGAATTAAGCTCACGCACGATCGCTTCAACCACATCATCAATGTAGATGAGCCTCAGGTTCGCATGCGGATCATTGATGGTAATGGGAAGCCCATGGGCAATATTGTAGCAGAACGTTGCAACCGCCGAGTTATAGTTCGGCCTGCACCACTTGCCGAACACATTCGCAAAGCGGAAAACAGAAACAGGAGCGCCAGTCTTTTCTGCATAGAGCTTAAGCCGGTCCTC
>JAKALZ010000278.1 GCA_021813065.1 bacterium | reverse complement strand
TGACCTGAAAATCGGTTACGTTAACTCAGACGGGTCTTATGCGGAGGAAATCGTTGATCTGGTGGTGCTTTCAACCGGCAAAAAACCCGGCCTCAAACACCCGGATTTTTATGGAAAAGACGGTGTAGGCGGCGGCCTCTTTACCTGGAAGCTGGGTATTTGCCATATGCAAGTCCGGGCGATTTACATACATCTATGTGTAAGCGCACAAGGAGCATGTGAATGAAGCGGCATGAACTGTATGTCCAGCTCATTAGTGAGCTTGCGAATTATCTTCTTCATGGCAACCCTAGGAAAATGGTGATCTCGATGCACCTGGAACCCGATGGCTTCCACATCGCGGCAGTCGACGATCGGCCGCGCTCCGAAAAGGAGCTCTCCGAGATCGAACACAGCCTCATGCTGCACCAAAGACCCGAACTCGCTTCATACTATGGTACAATGATAGGGCACGATCTCCTCGGAAGCGCCCGGCTCGAGCTGATCGGCTTTCAGATCAAGGGCGTAAAGATCGAGCGTATTCCCGAGGGCGGCGTGATGATCAACCTCTGGATTGGCAACGAGGGGTTCGACCCCACCATGTTCTCGATCAATGAGGTATCGAGCAAAGTCTGAATGCTGCCTCGAACAGCAGAAGGAAACTGAGGATGCCCGCAACAATTCTCTGGTACGATCTCGAAACGTTTGGCCGCGATCCACAGCACGACCGCATCGCGCAGGCCGCGTTTCTCCGCACAAATGAACAGCTTGAAGAAATCGCCGAGCCTCTCGTGCTCTACTGCAAACTCCCGCCCGACTATCTTCCCGACCCCGAAGCGTGCTTTATCCACGGCATCACTCCCCAGGAAGTCGAGGAGAAGGGACTGAACGAGTACGAGTTCGCGTTGAGGATACAGCGCGAGATGAGCGTGCCTGGAACGACTGTCGCGGGCTACAACTCGATTCAGTTCGACGACGAATTCATACGCCGCCTCTTCTACCGCAATTTGCTCGATCCATACATCAGAGAATATAAAAACGACAATTCGCGCTGGGATGTCATCAATTTGATGCGAGCTGTCCACGATATTAAAGGTGAAGGGTTCAATTGGCCAGCAAATGGCGAAGGCAATCCCATATTCAAGCTCGAAGATCTCGCGAAGGCGAATGGTATCGCGCACGAGAACGCGCACGACGCGCTCTTCGATGTGCGCGCGACCATAGGCCTCGCGCGCAAGGTGCTGCACCAGTATCCTAAAGTATATGGATGGTACTATACGCACCGCCGGCGAGAGCGCCTCGCGCCGCTCGTCAATCTCGCGCGGCCAGAGCGCATGGTAGTGCACACCTCACAGCTCTACACGCGCCCTGCAGGATGCTCCACGGTAATCGCGCCGCTCGGGCTCCTCGAGGCCGACCGCCACGCCCTCGTGGGCTACGATCTGCGCGTGAATCCGGAGCCCTTCGCGGCGATGTCCGAGGATGAGCTCCGCGATCTTCTTTTTACTGAGCGCGCGGAGGGAAAGCCAACCCGGCCGCCCGTGACCATGATCCGCCTCAACTCATGTCCCTACCTCGCGCCCGTGAGCGTGCTCGGCCAGCGGGCGGCAAAAAGGCTGGGAATCGATCTCGAGGTGTGCGGAGCGAACCTGCGCGCGATTGAAGCGACGCCGGGGCTCAAGGCGCGCCTCATCGCGGCGTACCGCTACGACCGTACGTCGAGCGATGATCTCGACCCCGACTACGCGCTCTATTCGGGGAAATTCTACTCACCCGAAGACAAGCGCGAGCTTGAGCGCTTCCACGAGGTACTCTCCGAGCGTGGCGCGCATGCCGCAAAGAATGAGTTTCTTCGCATACCTTTCCAGGATCACCGAATTCCCACGCTGATCGGCAGGCTCCTCGCGCGCAATTTTCCTGAAACTTTAACGGCCGAGCAGCATTTATCTTGGAAGAAGCACGCGCATGGATGGGTACAGCTGCCGCTCGAGAAGGGCGCAACCGCGCTCGCCGATTACGCCAAGCTTGAAGAGGAACTGCGCGGCATGAGCCCCGAAGACCCCCGAGTTCCCATGTCGCGCGCGCTTCTCGACTGGAAAGCGCGCATTGAGGCCCTCGTGGCAGAAATGTGAGCTTTACGCCGGCGCGTATGCTGTGGCATAGGCTGAAAAACTCCATGAAATGCGGCATACTTATCTAGAGAAGGTTCGCCATGAAATATCGTGTGAGTTTTATCGTCGCGCTCTTTTTGACGGTTGCCGCCCTCGGGTTCGCCGAGGTTGCCACGCCCGACTCAACAATGCTTATAAGGGTTGAGAAGACCGCGCTCAGGGCTTCGCCCTCGTACATTTCGCCGGTTATCGTCTTTGCCGCGTACAAGACGCCCTTCGCCGTCGTACGAATCGAGGGTGACTGGGCTTTTGGCTACGCGCAGGGTACGTCGCGGCCCGGTTATGTTCCCATGAGCGCGCTCTCGTCCATCAAGATTACGCTCAGCGCCGATGCGACGAGCGCTCCCCCGGAGCTTCAGCAGAGCGAAATCGTGCTCGCGGGTAAAGGCTTTGTCTCAAGCCTCGAAGAATCGCTCAAAAATGGAAGCGGTTTTAATTTTGCAGCCGTCGACGCAATGGAAAAATTGAACTACTCATTTGGAGAGTGCATGGCGTTCATCCAGGGGGCAGATTCACCGCCAGGGGCACGGTGACGTGCACAGTGTTTCGCCACGCTTCCGCCCACTCATCATCCTCATTTTTCTCACGCTTGCGAGCGCGCTTTTTTCTTCGTGCACCATATCTCCTGAAGCGCTGCAGCTCTTTATAAACCAGGCGCTGCTTCAGGGAATGATCACGCCCGAGCAGGCGCGCCTTATTCGTGAAGCCGCGAAAACCTTTCAGACAGAGTCGAGACCTTTCACTTACGAGGAAGAATACGCCATCGGCAGGGTGGTCTCCGCGGCGGTCCTCTCGCAGTACCAGGAGTACGACCAACCTGAGCTCACCGCGTATGTCAACAGGATTGGGCAGGGTCTGGCGTTTCTCTCAGCCCGCCCGCTTCTCCCTCATGGCTACCATATCGTCATTCTCGACAGCGAGGAGGCGCTGGCCTTCTCCGCGCCCGGAGGCTTTGTGCTCATCTCGAGAGGGCTTCTCAAACTCGCCACCTCCGAGGACATGCTCGCGGCGCTGCTCGCGCACGAAATTTCACACTCGGCGCTTGGGCACGGGCTGGTTTCGCTTGCGAGCTACAGAATGGGCGACTTGGCGATGTACTACGCGGCGCTTTCCACGCAGCAG
>JAKALZ010000277.1 GCA_021813065.1 bacterium | reverse complement strand
GCGCAAAATGGAAGGCGCGGCTGAGCGCACGAAACGGCGCATGGAAACGCACGATTACTCCCAGGGCAAAAACATCGAGTGGTCGCGCGAACACATCGCGGAATTTCTCAATCTCAATCGAAAAGACTCGTATGGCCGCTACGTTCACCGAGATTGGGAACTCGCCGAGCACTTCGGTACGAGCATCCCCTCGATCCAGTACCTCCGCAGAAAGTACAACAAAGTGCGCAAGATGCTTGGACCGAGCGCTCGCCGCGAAAAAATTATCGAGTATATGCGCTGCTCCGAACTCGTGCTCCAGCACGGTGGACCCAAGTCGCGCAAGCGCGCCATCGTCTGAGCGAAGAGTGAGCTGAGGTCGCCTCTCCGGATTTTAGCTTTCGGAGAAAGGATTCGCGCGGGTAAGCACCTGCGCGATTACCGCGTGCCCCGGCGTGGCAAGCGCGGGGTCCGATTCAATAATCCCAAACGCGTCGTGCCTCGCAAGCTTCAGAAGTTCAAAATCTTTTCTCATGTCAGCGATCGCGAGCCGCAGGTCTCCCGACTGCTCGATGCCCAGCATTTCGCCAGGTCCGCGTATCTTGAGGTCTTCCTCCGCGATCGCGAAGCCATCGTTCGTGGTATAGAGCGCCTTGAGCCGATCTCGACCCTCCTCGCTGAGTTCTTTTGAGTATACGAGAAAACAATAGCCCTGATGCGCGCCTCGACCAATGCGGCCTCGAAGCTGGTGGAGGGCTGAGAGTCCGAAGCGCTCCGCGTGTTCGACCACCATCACTGTCGCGTTCGGAACATCGACGCCGACCTCAACGACAGTGGTCGCCACGAGAATAGAGAGTTCGCCTGAGGCGAAGCGCGCCATCACCTCCATTTTTGTTTCGTCGCTGAGTCGCGAGTGTAGGAGGCCGACTTTGTACTCAGAAAACACCTCCTTCGCGAGGTGCGCCGCCATTGATTCGGCGTCGCGCAGATCGTGCTTGTCTGATCCGGAAATCACAGGGTAGACGAAGTAGGCTTGTCGGCCCTCAGCAAGCCTCTGGCGTGCGAAATCATAGACGCTCGCGCGTCGGTCCTCTCTGGCGAGATGCGTTACGACAGGCTTGCGGCCAGGAGGAAGGTGCTCGATGGTGGAGACCTGGAGATCGCCGAAAAAAGTGAGCGCGAGGCTCCTCGGTATCGGCGTGGCGGTCATCATGAGGAAGTCGGGGACGCGCCCCTTCCGGTAGAGGGCGATGCGCTGGAGCACGCCGAAACGCTGCTGTTCGTCGATTACGACAAGCTCGAGGTTTTTGTAGGCGACATCTTCGGAGAAGAGCGCGTGCGTGCCGATCGCGATGTCGATATCGCCGCACCGCAACGCGGCGAGGAGCGGAGGACGAACCGCGCTGGACACTGCCCCAGTGACGAACGCAAGCCGCACGCCGAGTGGCTCCACCAGGTGCGCCGCGATCGTGGCGTGCTGGCGCGCGAGGAGTTCGGTTGGCGCCATGATCGCCGCCTGACCGCCACGCTCAACCGCGTAGAGCGCGGCAAGGAGCGCTACGATCGTCTTTCCGGAGCCGACATCGCCCTGCATGAGCCGGGCCATGGGGTAGGGCTTGCGCATATCCTCGACGATCTGCGCGAGCACTGAGACCTGATCCGCGGTGAGCGTGTAGGAGAGGCGCTCCCTGAGTCGCGCGGCGAGCATGCCCGGGCAGGGTCCGCGCTCGATCGTTTTCGCGCGACGCGATTGAACTCGAAGCGCGATACCGAGCTGAAAGTAGAAGAGCTCTTCGTAGGCGAGCGTGGTGCGGGCACGTTCTACGTGTTCCAATGACGAAGGGAAGTGGATTTCGCGGATTGCCTCGGATTTGCTTAGAAAACCCCGCGCCTCGCGCAGCTTTGCCGGAAGCTCATCCTCGAGGTGAGAGGCGAATTTATCGAGCGCGATGGAAACGAGCTTTCTTAGCGCGGCCTGATTCAATTTTTCGGTGAGGGGATAGATAGGGGAGAGCTCGGCTTCGGGGCTGAGCCTACCGATGATCCTCTTTATTTCAAACGACGAGGACTGAATTTCTCCATATTTAAACTGAAACTTGCCGTACACCTGAACAGTGGCGCCCACGGGGGCCGACTGCTCAAGAAAGGGCCTGTTGAAGCAGAGGAGGGCAGCCTCGCTCGATTCATCGGCGATGATGATCTTGAGCGTGCGCATTCGGCCAAAACCGAACCAGTCGTGGCTCACCACGCGGGCGGCGGTATACACCTTTCCCTCGGAAAACCGTGAGATGGGCACGAGTTGTGTACGGTCCTCATAATCCCTCGGGAGGTGGAGCAGAAGATCCGCGACAGTGCGGATGCCCAGATTCGCGAGCGCGCGAATCGTAGAGGGGCCCGTTCCCTTCAGGATCGTGACATCCTGCGTCAATTCCCGTAAAAACACGGACTCAGTATACAAATAGAGTCATCACGGTGCTACTATAGCGGTGGAAGGAGAAGGAAAATGCACGAAAAAACCGCTCGACTCATCGAGCTGGACAGAGAGCATACGCTGGTTGCCCACATCGGGGCGATACTCGGCTGGGATCAAGAAACCTATATGCCGTCGAAGGCTATCGAAGAGAGGGCGGATCAACTGGCCCTCCTCGAGGGGCTCGCGCACCAGAAGGCGGTAAATCCCGAAATCGGCGAACTGCTCACGGTGCTCGAATCGACCCAGGGGCTCTCAGAGGATGAACGCGCGTACATCCGCGTGGTGCGGCGCGACTACGACAGGGAGACTAAACTCCCTGAGAGCTTTGTCACCGAGTACGCGAAAGCGGCGAGCATCGCGCAGGCGACCTGGGCCGAGGCCAAGCAGAATGACGACTTCAGCGCTTTCCAGCCCCATCTCGCGGCGATGGTCGAGCTCAATACGCGGCGCGCCGCGTATCTTAATCCTAAAGCTCCAGCCTACGACGTGCTCCTCGATCTCTTCGAGCCCGGAAGCACGCGGAAATCGATCGCGTCCGTGTTCTCCATAATGCGCGGATACCTCGTCGATATACTCGGCGAGATTCGAAAGCGGCCTCAAATTCAGGACATCTGCGAGGGGCGACGCGTCGACCAGGACACGCAGGCACGCATCAGCGACTATTTTATGGGTGTCCTGCACTATGAGCGCGACCGCGGCCGACTCGATGTGTCCGCGCACCCCTTCACCACCACCCTCGGTGCGAGCGACGTGCGCATTACGACGCGGTATCTTGAGGACTACTTCCCCTCGAGCCTCTTCAGCACGATCCACGAATCGGGCCATGCCCTCTACGAGTTGG
>JAKALZ010000276.1 GCA_021813065.1 bacterium | reverse complement strand
CCCCTCGGGAATTTCGATGGGCGTGATCTTCTCGAGCATCTTGATGCGGCTCTGGACTTGCGGTGCCTTGGATTCCTTGTAGCGGAATCGGCGGATAAAGTCCTCGATCCGCTGGATCTCTTCCTGCTGGCGCTCCCATGCGTCGAAGAGGGCCTCGAGTTCTTGAGAGCGGCGCGTTTCGTACTGACTGTAGGTGCCCGCGTAACGCGTAAGAGTGCCGTTGAAGAGCTCGTACACTTCGCGCACGCTCACATCGAGGAAATAGCGATCGTGCGATACGAGGAGCACCGCGCCTCTGTAGTCTTTCAGAAAGCCTTCGAGCCAGGTGCGCGCCTCGAGATCGAGGTAATTCGTGGGCTCGTCGAGGAGCATAATATCCGGGTCGCTGAGCAGCACTTTTGCGAGCGCGAGGCGCATCTGCCAACCGCCCGACAGCTCAGCCGCTGGTCGATCGAAATCGCGCGTCTTGAAGTCCAAGCCTGCGAGTACTTCGGCGATCCGTTCATCGCGCCGCCAATATCCAGCGCTCTCGAGCGCCTCACTAATCGCGTGGTGCTCCTCGAGGAGCCGTGTGGTCTCCTTCTCCGAAAGATCTGGCGCCGCGAGGGAATGCCCCAGGCGGTCTTGCTCGGCGAGCCGTTCGTGCCAGTAGCCAAAGGCTTCTTCCGCGACATCGCGGACTCGGCCCTCGTCGAATCTGATTCCTGTTTGTGGAAGGTAGACGACTCGCGCTCCTTTTGTGATGACAACTTCGCCCGAGTCTTGTTTGACGAGCCCTGCGGCGATCTTCATCAGAGTTGACTTGCCCGCGCCATTGGGCCCCGCGAGCGCGGCTCTGCTGCCATCCTGGAGATTGAGCGTGGCGTTCTTGATGAGGTCGCGGGCTCCAAACGAAAGCGCTACCCCGCTGAGTTGTATAAAGGGCATTCTATTTCACCACAAGATAATATATTGCTGGAGAGAACCTCGCATCGAGGCTGTCGGTTGTACCGCGCAGCGTTACAAGCATTGCCTTTGCCACAATGAACTGGCTGTTGTCGAAACGGTAGACGAAATCCTGCCGATCTGGTTTATCGCTCGAGCCCGTGAGGAGCGAGAATCCTCCTGACCACGCCGAGGCAATGCCGGGTCCCAGATGGAGTCCAAAGCGTATCTTGCCCCGCAACGCGTTGTCGTGCGCGTCGGATGGCGGAGAGGGCGCGAACCCCGCGGGTAGCTGTTCAGTATGGCTCCACTCGAAAGCGCCGCTCGAGTCGATGTTGAAAATGCCCGCCGAGTCAGATAGGAAACTCACCGACGAGCCGATATTCGATTGAATTCGCGCGAGCCTCTGGAAGAAGGACTTGAGCTCGGCGTCTCGATGCGCGTTCTCGCCCGAAACCACCACTGGCACCGAAGTGTCGATGTGCACAAAGCGGGCGTACTGCTCGCCCTTTGCCCAGCCCTCGTCGGGCAAAACAGGATCGGTGCCGCTCCAGTCGACGACAATCGAGGTGTCGTTCTCGAAGCGAATACGCAGATTGCTGCCTTCGAAAACAAGCCAGTCGCCCGCCTGGCTCACTGAGCTAAAGTTGAAAGCATTAGAGTATCCCGGCAGCTCGATCCTTATCTGCGAGTTCTTCGCGTCCGAGAACAGTCCGTACTGGAGGGAAAAGAGGTCGGGATCGACGCTATTGTCGTCGAGCATGATCTGGTAGTAGGCGGGGCGCCAGGGCTTCGAGTAGACCATGTCGAGAAGCGAGGCGCTCGGCGCAGGGGCTGACTCAACCATGGGGGCGCTGCTTCCTTCTTTCTCTTCATAGAGGATCATAGTGTTGCTGAACACATAGCCGCGGGTGCCGTCGGTGGCCTGCACGTAATACCATTCTCCGGGGAGCGCCTTCCCTCCTGTGAACACCGCATCGCCATCCACTTTATTGAGAGCTTTCACTGATTCACCCAGGTGTAAACGGTAGACGCGCCGGCCACTCACCTTTGGCGTATCGCGAATTGGCAAACCGTCGCGGCCTGCCGTCAGATAGAGCGACGCGTAGGGCGCGAATTCCTTGGCTCGCTTTTCAGCTTTCGCCTTTGAGGAAAAATATTCCAAGGAAGGAAAAGGCACTTCCGATTTTGTCTTCGAATCGCCAGGAATGCCGATTACGTAGGTTTTGCTGATATTGGATTTGAGGTAGACCGGCACAACCGTGCCTGCCTTCGCGGCGGTGCCCTTCACGGACCACACCATCATTCCCCAGCCCTCGAGCCGAGCGCACCCCGCATACAGCATGGAGAAGAGCGCCGCGACAGCGACAATCAGCAGCGTACGCGCGGTCGAGCGCTCCTTTGACATTTGATGTTCAGAATTCATACGCGATAAGTGTACAATGCGCCGCTTTTTGTGGCTAGTGATTTTACGGATCCGCGCTGGCGCCCAAGCTACTGGCGCGCGCATCATAAAAAAGTGCTATACTACGGTGTATGCTAGACGCGCAGGCTCCAAAAACCGCCCCGCTCAAGGGTGTGCTGCCACCGACCGCCCAAGGTCTCTACGCCGCGATCGAGATCGGATCTACGGGTATCCGGCTCATCATCGCTGAAATCGACGCCAAAGGAAGCCTCCGAATACTCGATAGGGCCTCTAAGCAGTCGCGGATAGGCCGCGACGTGTTCACCATGGGCAGCATATCGCGCGATGGACTCCGTGAGTCGATCGCGATTCTCAGCTCATTCAGCGAACTCCTGAAGGGCTATGGCATTCATCCTTCCGAGGCGCAAGCTATCGGCACAAGCGCGCTCCGCGAGGCCGCGAATAGAGACACTTTCATCGACCGCGTAAGCCTCCAGACGGGCTTTCATGTGCGCGTTGTGGAGGACATTGAGGAGAATCACCTCATGTATCTCGCTGTCCAGAAGGCCCTCGAGGACGAGCGATCCTTTCTCTCGCGCTCAAACTCAATGATTCTCGAGGTCGGCGGCGGCACCACCGAGATTATGCTCCTCAAAAAAGGGCAGATGGTAACAACCCACAGCCTCAGCATCGGAACGCTGCGAATGGATGAGCAGATTCGCGAATCCGCCCGTCAACCGCGTCAATTTATCGAAATGTACCTCGAGAGCAACATCAAGACCGCGTGCGATGTGCTCACCGAGGATCTTCCCCTCGAAACCGTACGCACCTTCGTGCTGATCGGGTCGGACGCGCGGTTCGCGGCGTACTGCCTTTCGGGCAAGAACTTCAACCGCTATGTCGTCCTCGACCGCGCGCAGTTCATCGAGTTTGCCGACACCATGGCCAACATGTCGCTCGAAGAGAGCATCGC
>JAKALZ010000275.1 GCA_021813065.1 bacterium | reverse complement strand
CGTCGAATCGATCCACAATGAGATTCTTGCCCGTCTCGGCGTGATATTGCTTTCCATTAATTTCAACTACTGCGTACATATTCATCATCCTCATATAATGTTCATGTCAGGCGGAGATTTATACACTTTATCCCGCACTCGTGTCAACAGGCGTTAATTCCCATCAACCTCACATTGCCTCTAAAAAGGGCACGCAGAGCAGTTCGCTTACAATCCGCAGCGATTTCTTGACCACTCGCACCATCTCGAGTCGGCTCGCCGAGACGTTGGGATCCTCATTGTTGAGCACAGGATTATCCCTATACCAGGCGGAGAATTCACTCGAAAGCGCGTGCGCGTATCCCGCGAGCAGCGAGGGATCTTTGTTTTTCGCTGCCTGTTCTATAGTTGTCGAGAGCTCAAGCAGCATCCTCGCGAGTGTCCAGTCCGCGTTGCCCTTGAAGAGCGAAGGGCTGATCGAACCAAGGGAAGCGTTTCCCTCGCCCGCTTCGTGCTTTCTGATGATCGAGCTCGCTCGGGCGCCCATGTATTGGATGTAAGGGCCCGTGTCGCCCGTGAACGACAACGACTGCTCGGGATTGTAGAGCATATCCTTGATGGGCGAGACTTGAAGGAGAAAATAGTGCAGCGCTCCGAGCGCGATCTCTTCCGAGACACTGTCGAGGTTGCCCACCGCGTCGGCCCTTCCCTTCTCGGCGATCTCCTTCGCGGCGAGCTCCGAGAGCTCATCGATAAGATCGTCCGCGTCCACCACCGTTCCCTCACGCGTTTTCATCCTGCCCGAAGGAAGGTTTACAAGCCCATAAGAGAGATGGTAGAGCCTCTCGGCCCAGGAGTAACCGAGGCGCTTCAACACTTCGAAAAGTACTTTAAAGTGGTACTGCTGCTCTGAGGCAACCACATACACAAGCTCGTCGAAGGGCCATGTCTCGTGCCGCATGATGGCTGTTCCAATGTCCTGGGTGATGTAGATGCTCGTGCCATCTTTTCGGAGAAGCACCTTTTTGCCCAGACCAAGCTCCTCGAGATCGATCCAGATCGCGCCATCCTCACCGCGATAGAATACGCCCCGCTCGAGTCCATCGAGGACCTCTTTTTTGCCGAGCTTGTAGGTCTCGTGTTCGAAGTGAAACTCATCGAAACTCACCCGCTGTCGGGCATAGGTGGCGAGGATCCCGTTCACAGCCCAGTCATTCATCTTCTTCCAGAGCGCCATGACCTCGGGATCGCCAGCTTCCCACTTTTGGAGGAGCGTCTGCGCCTTCTCCTCAGCCTTGGGATCTTCCTCTTTGAGCTTGTTGAAGAGCACATAGTACTTTCCTACGAAGTGGTCGCTCTTGAGGCCTTCATCCGCGGGCGTGTGCCCCTCGCCATAGGCAAGATACGCGAGCATCGACTTGCAGATGTGCACGCCCCTGTCGTTGATGAGATTGACCTTCTTCACTTTGGCGCCAGCCGCTTTCATGATCCGCGAGAGCGACTCTCCGAGCACATTGTTGCGCAGGTGACCAAGATGGAGCGGTTTATTCGTGTTGGGACAGGAAAATTCAACCATTATCTTCTGGCCATTGAATGCGTCGCTGCTTCCCCACTCAACGCGCTGCGCGAACTCGAGCAGGTTCCGCACCGCGCTCGCCCTATCGAGGAAAATATTGAGATAGGGGCCAGTCGCGACCATCTCACCAGGCCAGTCTTTGGGGGAGGGAGCAAACGTGCCCGCGGCATTCCGCTCAGAAAGCTCAAGGGCAATCTGCCGCGGCGCCATACGTAGCTTCTTCGAATAGACAAACAGGGGAAATCCAATGTCGCCAAGTTCGGGCTTGGGAGGCCTTTCCGCGATTATCTCTTGATCGCTGAAGATTAGTCCAGCACAACCTTTCGATTCGGCGAGGCTGTTCAATTCTGACGCGAGCGCGTGTTTCCATGCATCAATATAGTGTTCCATCAAAAGAGAGTTATACCGGTTTTAAGGGTGCTTTTGCAATAAGATATCCTTATGCCGTGCGCTCTCGCCTCTCAGCACGGTAAGCGTCGAAGGCGCTACACCAAGATACTCGGCGATGATATCCACAACCGCGCGGTTGGCTTTGCCCTTCTCGGGTGCCGCGGTTACTTTGACGAGGAGACGCCCCGCGCGAATCCCGCACACTTCGTTCTTAGGCGCGCGCGGAATCACAGCGACCGCGAGCACCACCGCTCCACCCTCCGCGTGCAGCGCAGGCGCTACCTCGGTTTTCCTCCGCGCATACTCATCCTCGCCTACGCTCATCGGGCGAGATCCTCCTGAAAAAGGGCGAGAAACCGCGCTTCGTTGATAATCGGCACACCATACTCTTTCGCCCTGCGATTTTTCTCCGAACCCGAAGATTCATCGTTGGTCACAAGGAAACTGAGGTCGCGCGTCACCGACGACTTTGCAAAGCCCCCGCGCTCGCGCACCATCTTTTCCGCCTCCGCGCGCTTCATTATAGTAAGCTCGCCTGTAAAACAGAAACTTTTCCCCGCGACCTTCGAAAAAGTGCCAGCAGCCGCAAAAGGCGGCTTGATTCGCACATATCCCTTGTCGACGAGCTCGCGCATATCGCGCTCGAGCAGCCGTAAGCCCTCGTGGAGCGCTCGCGCGGTGATCTCCGCGAATCCGCCAATGGATTCAAAGTCTTGCGCGCGCGCGGCCAGAATCGCGTCCAGCGTGTGGTATCCGGAGGCAACGAGTTTGTCCGCCATAAGCGAACCGATTCCTTCAATGTCGAACCCCGCGATAAACTCTGAGAGCGTCACTTCTCCGCGCCCTCGAATGTTGCGGAGTATTTTTTGCGCGATTTTCTCGCCCATTCGATCATAGGCCAGCAGCTCATCGACCGTCAGCGTGTAGAGGTCTGGAATACGGACAACTCTGCCGGCATCAAAGAGTTTTGTGAGGATGGATGAGCCAAAATCCTTGATATCGATGACAGAAAGCCACTTTTCAAGACGATGGTAGGATTTGCCAGGGCAATTAGGATTTGGGCAGTAGAGCCGTGTGTCGTCATCGATGAGCGTGGCGCCGCATAGAGAACAGTGTGTAGGGATAACTATGGGAGTCGTGCCTTCGGGATTTTCAACCAGCGATTCGATTTTTGGAATTATTTCTCCGCGCTTCGTGATGACCACCTTCGAGCCGATGGCGAGGTTCATGCTCGTCTGCAGGCGGTTGGCCCTGGCGGCCCGTACCGCGGCCCAGGTCTCGGGGAGCAGCACGATGGCGGCGATGGTGATGCCGATCATGGTCCGCGGTGCGTTCGCCGCCGTCACGGCGCGCTCGATCACGG